>JAEULF010000140.1 GCA_016793965.1 Alphaproteobacteria bacterium
GAGAAGATCAAGTCCTTGATGTTCACCTTCGAGGACCTGGCGAAGCTCGACCCGCAGGGCGTGCAGGCGCTCATGCGCTCGGTGGAGAAGGACAAGCTCGGCCTGGCGCTCAAGGGCGCCTCGGAGGGGCTGCGCGACCTGTTCTTCTCGAACATGTCCGAGCGCGCCGGCAAGATCCTGCGCGAGGACATGCAGTCGATGGGCCCGGTGCGCATGCGCGACGTGGACGACGCGCAGCTCTACATGGTCAACCTGGCCAAGGAGCTCGCCGCCCAGGGCGAGATCGTCATCGCACAGAAGGGCGAGGACGAGCTCATCTACTAGGCGGCGCGATCGGGCAGAGATGGGGCGGCGCGGACAGGCGTGCATCGAGACATGAGCTGGGGCCGGGACGGCTGAGAGGCTTCGAGGGCGATGGCAAAGGCAGCGATGCGCAAGTTCCTCTTCGACGTCTCGTTCGACGAGTCGGACGAGAAGCCGTCGCGCGACGCCACGCCGGCAGCCGAGCCCTCGCCGGAAGCGGCCGTCGAGGAGGCGCCGCCGCCTCCGCCGCCAGAGCCGACCTTCAGCGAGGCCGAGCTGATCGCCGAGCGGACGAAATCCTACGACGAGGGGCGTCGCGCCGGCAGCGAGGAGGCTTGGGCGCAGTTCCGCACCCAGACCGACCAGATCGCCGTCAAGGCGCTGAAAGTCATCGGCGACCAGCTGCAGGGGCTTTTCGCGCAGCAAACGGCGTCGGCGCAGCAGGCGCAGCGCGACTCGCTGGCGCTGGCCGTCGCCATCACGGGCAAGATGCTGCCGGAGCTCGCCAGCCGGCACGGGCTGGCCGAGATCGAAACTGTCGTGAAGGACTGCGTCGCCAAGCTGGTCGGCGAGCCCAAGGTCGCCGTGCGCGTCCATCCGAGCCTCGCGGAATCCGTCGCGCAGCGCCTGGAGCCGATCCTCGAGGACGTCGGCTTCGAGGGCAAGCTGCAGCTCCAGCCGGACGAGAAGCTCGGCATGAGCGATGTGCGCATCGACTGGGCGGGAGGCGGCCTCATGCGCGACGCGACCAAGCTCTGGCAGGAGGTCGAGACCGCCATTGCCGCGTCGCTCGGCATCCAGCCGGGTCAGGCCGGCGGCGCGCCGGGGGACGGGACGAGCTGAGCGAGAGGCCGCCGGTCAGGCGGCCGCGACGGGACGAGGCCGGGCGCCACGCTGCGGCCGGGACTTGAAAGGAGAGAATCATGCCGACCGATACCGACGATCTGGGCCTGCCCGAGCTCGACGAGCCGGCAGCCGAGCCGGAAGCGCGGCCTGCCCAGCAGCGCGCCGCGCCGACCATGGGCGACGCTGTCGCCGGCGACAAGGTCGAGGCGGTCTACGACATCCCCGTGCAGGTCTCGGCCGTGCTCGGCAAGTCGTCGATGCAGGTCAGCCAGCTCCTCAAGCTGGGCCGCGGCGCCGTCGTCGAGCTCGATCGCAAGGTCGGCGAGGCGATCGACATCTACGTCAACAACCGCTTGGTCGCGCGCGGCGAGGTGGTGGTCGTCGATGACCGCCTCGGCGTGACGCTGACCGAGATCATCAAGATGGAGAAGTGAGCGACCGCGGGGGGATCTAGCGGCCGCTCGCGCCGGCGAGGCCCGGGATCGCCCGTCGCGCGGGCACCCGGCGCACCGCTGGCGCTCCTGGCGTTAACCATGACTCTGATCGGCTCCGGCGGGCGGAGCGCGGGTGCGGCCGCGGAGCGGCCGAGAGGGAACGATGCGGATACTGCTGGTCGGGACGCTCGAGGGACATTTCGCGACGGCGGGCAAGATGGCGCTCGACCGCGGCGCCAAGGTGACGACGGTCGATTCGGTCGACGGCGCGTTGGCGACGCTGCGCGCGGGGCGCGGCGCCGATGCCGTGCTGTGCGACATCCGGATAGACATCGCGCGCCTCGTCGCCGCGCTGAAGGCCGAGCGCTTCCACGTTCCCGTGATCGCCTGCGGCATCGACAGCGACGCGGACGCCGCGGTCCGCGCGATCAAGGCGGGGGCCAAGGAGTACCTGCCGCTGCCGCCCGACGCGGAGCTGATCGCGGCCGTCCTGCAGGCGATCACCGACGAGAGCCATGCGGTCATCTGGCGCGACCCCAAGACCGGCGAGGTGCTGCACCTTGCCGAGCAGGTCGCTCCCTCCGACGCGTCGGTGCTGATCACCGGCGAGAGCGGCACCGGCAAGGAGGTGCTCGCGCGCTTCCTGCACCGGAAGAGTCGGCGCGCCGAGCGTGCCTTCATCTCCGTCAATTGCGCTGCGATCCCCGAGAACCTCCTGGAGTCCGAGCTGTTCGGCCACGAGAAAGGGTCGTTCACCGGTGCCGTGGCGCGCCGCATCGGCAAGTTCGAGGAGGCGAACGGCGGCACGCTGCTGCTCGACGAGATCAGCGAGATGCACCAGCGTCTCCAGGCGAAGCTGCTGCGCGCGATCCAGGAGCGCGAGATCGACCGCGTCGGCGGTACGCAGCCGATCCGCGTCGATATCCGCCTGATCGCGACGTCCAACCGCGACCTTGAGGCCGACGTGCGCGCCGGCAACTTCCGCGAGGACCTCTACTTCCGGCTCAACGTCGTCAACATCCACATGCCGTCGCTGCGCGACCGCCCGCTCGACATCGCGCCGCTCGCGGCCTATTTCGCCGACAAGTACGCCAAGGCGAACGGCCTGCCCGACCGGCCGCTGTCCGCCACGGCTCTCGACATGCTGACCGGGCACCACTGGCGCGGCAACGTGCGCGAGCTCGAGAACGCCATGCACCGCGCCGTCCTCCTCGCGCGCGGCGCCGAGATCGGTCCCGACGCGATCATGCTGTCCGGGTCCCGGCCGACGGCGGCCGCGGCCGTGCAGCCGGGCGACGCGGCGCTCGTCGGGCGCACGGTCGCCGAGGTCGAGCGCGACCTGATCATCAACACGCTGCAGCACTGCCTGGGCAACCGCACGCAT
>JAEULF010000171.1 GCA_016793965.1 Alphaproteobacteria bacterium
GACCGTCAACGCGCAGTACGTGAAGGATCTCTCCTTCGAGAACCCGCACGCGCCGCGCTCGCTGCTGCCCGGCGCCAAGCCGCCCGAGGTCAGCGTGACCGTCGATGTCCGCGCGCAACCGCTCGGCGACAACGTGTTCGAGGTGGCGCTGACGGTGCGGGCCGAGGCCAACCGCGACGGCCAGACGGCCTTCCTTGCCGAGCTGACCTATGCCGGCGTCTTCACGCTCGGCGACGTGCCGCAGGACATCATCCGCCCCGTGCTGCTGATCGAGGGTCCGCGGCTGCTCTTCCCGTTCGCGCGCGCGATCCTGTCCGACGCCGTGCGCGACGGCGGCTTCCCGCCGCTCCTGATCAACCCGATCGACTTCGCCGATCTCTACCGCCGCCGCATGGCCGAGGCGGGCCAGGACGGCGACGCGCCGCCCACGCGCCAATGACGCCGGTCCGCCGCCGGCGGCGATCCCGCTAGGGCCGCGACCAGATCGCGTCCTTGATCGTCGCCACCAGCGCCGCGTGCGCCGCCGCCTCCTCGGGCGACGGCGCATGCGGCCGCAGAGCGCGGACCGAGCGCTCGACGGCGCCGCTGAGACGGCGCTGCGCCGCCGCCGCTGCCCGCGCCCCGGCCGCCAGCTCGAAGCCCGGCTCGCGGCCGCCGATCAGCTCGAGGTACACGTCGGCGAGCAGAGTCGCGTCGAGCAGCGCCCCGTGCAGGGTGCGCGCCGACGTGTCGATGTCGAAGCGGCGGCAGAGCGCGTCGAGGCTCGCCTGGGCGCCTGGATACTTGCGCTGCGCCATGCGCATCGTGTCGACGGCGCGGTCGCGCGGCAGCGCGGGGCGGCCGATCCGCGCCAGCTCCGCGTTGACGAAGCGCATGTCGAACTCGGCGTTGTGGATCACCAGCTTGTCCTCGCCGATGAAGGCGAGGAACTCGTCGACCCTCTGCGCGAAGGTCGGGTGCTTGGCGAGGAAGTCGGAGGAGAGGCCGTGGACGCGGAACGCCTCCTCCGGCATGTCGCGCTCCGGATTGAGGTAGGTGTGGAACTTGGCGCCGGTCGGCAGGTGGTTGACCAGCTCCAGGCACCCGATCTCGACCACGCGATGGCCGCCTTTCAGCGGATCGAGGCCCGTCGTCTCGGTGTCCAGGACGATCTCGCGCACTAAATTCCCCTCGATTCTCGGCCGCGCGGCGGATCTTAGGGCCTCGGGCGACGCAAGGGAATCCCGAGCACGCTAGCTGGCGCGCAGCTGACCGACAAAACGCGAGACGGCAGCTTCGAGCCCGTTGGCCTGACCGGACAGCTGCTCGGCGGCGAGACGCGACTTCTGCGCTGCGGCTCCCGTAGTCGCTGTCGCCGTCGTCAGGGTGTCCGCCGCGCGGCGGACGCCCTGCGCGGCCACGAGCGCCTCCGCCGCATGGCCGGCGATGGCCGTCGCCGCCGCGCGCTGCGCCGACATCGAGGACGTCGACTCGCGGCCGGCGACATGCAGGCGTTCGATGGTCGCGGCGATCGCGCGAATGGCCTCGGCGGCGCCGCCGGCGGTCTGCTGGATGCCCGCGATCTGGCGCGCGATCTCGTCGGTCGCGCGCGCGGTCTGCGCCGCCAGTCCCTTGACCTCGCCGGCGACGACGGCGAAGCCGCGCCCGGCTTCGCCGGCCCGCGCCGCCTCGATGGTGGCGTTCAGAGCCAGCAAGTTCGTTTGGGCGGCGATCTCGGAAATCAGCTTGACGACGTCGCCGACGCGGCTCGCCATCTCCGTGAGGCTGGAGACCGTGCGGTCGGTTCGCTCGGCCTGACGTGCGGCCTCCTCGGCAAGAGCGAATGATCCGCGCACGCGTTCCTCCACCGCGGCGAGCTGGCGCTCCAGCTCCGCGACCCCGCCGGCGGTTTGCTCGGAGCTCTGGCCCGCCGCTGCAGCGGTTGCCGACAGCGCCGCCGTCTCCGCAGCAGCCAGGCGTGCCGTCTCGGCCAGACTCGCCGCGTCGCCCTTGAGGCTGCTTCCCGCGCGCTCGACCGATTCCGCGGCGCTGAGGATCGATCGCTCGATATCGTCGGCCAGGGTCGACAGCATCGCCTTGCGCGCGCTGTCCGCGCCGGCGCGGGCGAGCGCTTCGGCCGCTTTCAGCTCCTGGACCTGGGCCATTGCGGTACGGAAGACTCCGACGGCCCTGGCAATGGCGCCGATCTCGTCGCGCCGGTCCCCGTGCGGCACGGGCCCGCCGAAACTGCCGCCAGCCAGCGCGGTCGTCGCACCGGCGATCGCGGAGAGCGGACGGCGGATGGCGCGTGCCGAGAAGAGAGCCAGCAGCGCGCCTAGGGCAAGGCCTGCGGCGGTGACCGCCAGCGCCGTCTCCTTCATTCCCGCTATCGAGGCGCTCATGCGCTCCAAGCTCTCGTCGAGCGCGTTGAGAGTCCGTCCGCGCATCTGATCCAGCGCAGCGGCCAAGGCCGCCCGCCCGGCCTCGACGGCCGCTCGATCGCGCGGCGACCTGGACGCGGCCGCTCGCAGCATCTCGTGCGCCGCTTCTGCTGACGAAAGCAGCGCTCGATCGGGCGACTGGTCCCTGAGCCAGCGCAACGCGGAATCCGCAAGCGGCTCGCGTTCGGCGGCAAGCTTGCCGTCGCCCGCTGCAGCGGCCGCAGCCCATCGCTCAGCGACCAGGGCATAGTCGGCAGCGGCGTTCTGAAGCCCGACCGCGGAGGCGAGGCCATCGCTGCGCGCGTCGAGCTGGCGCATCGTCACCGCCGTGGCGCCGCCCGACGCCAGCAGAATCACGAGCACGGCCGCATAGCCGCCGTAGAGCCAAGAGGCGATGGTCGGCGCACGCATGCCAAGGCTCCCTATGAACGCACCGGATTGGAGCATGATCCATCGCCGGACGGCTTACCGGACACGAGCGAGCGATCCTCGGTCAACTGGCCGTGACGATCCCGTGAAGCTCAGCGCCGGAGCGCGCGTCTCAGGCGGTCGAACGTCACGCGGCGGCCGAGACCGGTCGGCACCACCACGTCGGCGCGCCGTCGCTTCTCCGACTCGGGCATCTGCTGCGAGCGTATCGCCGCCAGCCGCGCCGGCGTCATGCCCGGCCGGCGCAGCACCCGCTGGGCCTGCAGGAAGGGCGGCGCGGCGACGACCAGGACGAGGTCGCAGCGCTGGTCGCCGTCCGTCTCCAGCAGCAACGGCACGTCGAGCACGACGGCGCGGCGCCGCTGCCGCCGCGCCGCCGCCAGGAAGCGCTGCTCGGCGCGCCGGACTAGCGGATGCAGGATGCCTTCGAGCGCGCGCAGCCGCGCCGGATCGCCGAAGACGCGGGCGCCGAGCGCCTTGCGGTCGATGCCTCCGGCCGGCCCGCGCGTGCCCGGGAAGGCCCGCTCCACCGCCGCCACTGCTTCGCCGCGGGGTGCGAGCAGGCGATGGACGCAGCGATCCGCGTCGTGCACGGGCATCCCCGAGGCGCGCAGCATCGCCGCGGCCGTCGATTTGCCCATGCCGATCGACCCTGTGAGCCCGATGACGCGCATGCGCTTCTACGCCAGGGTCTCGACCAGCTGCGCCCTGAGCTCCGGCGTGACCTCCGGGTCGACGCCGAACCACGCCTTGAAGGCGGGGCGCGCTTGATGGATCAGCATGCCGAGCCCGCCGATGGCCGCGCGACCGCTCGCCTGCGCCCGCGCCAGCAGCTCCGTGCGCATGGGCACGTAGACGAGATCGGCGACGATCGCGCGCGCCAGCATCGGCGCCAGGTCGATGTCCAGCGGCGGTTGGCCATTCATGCCCAGCGGCGTCGCGTTGACGAGGAGCCGCGCCTCGGCAAGCGCTTCGGCCGCGTTGCTCCACGGCGTCACGGTGGTCGGCTCGCCGAGCTTGGAGGCGAGGGCTCTCGCCCTGTCCAGCGAGCGCGCCACCAGCCTGACCTGCGGGACGCCGGCGTCGATCAGCGCCGCAGCGACGGCCGCCGCGCTCCCGCCGGCGCCGAGGATCACGGCATGCGCCTGGCGCAGCTGCCAGTCCTGCGTCCCCCCGGGCAGGCTCTCGCGCAGATTCTCCATGAACCCGTAACCATCGGTCGAATCGCCATGCAGCGAACCGTCCTCGCGCACCACGATCAGGTTCACCGATCCCGTCCTCTCCGCCGCAGCGGAACGCGAGTCGACCGCCGCGAACGCGGCCTCCTTGTGCGGGATGGTGACGTTGGCGCCGCGCATCCCGAGCAGGGGCAAGGCGCGCAGCGCATCGGCCAGCCGTCCGGGCTCGACCGGCAACGGCACATACGCGCCGTCGATTCCGTACCGGTCCAGCCAATAGCCATGCATGCGCGGCGAGCGCGAATGCGCCACCGGCCACCCGATCACGCCGGCAACCCTTGCAGCACCCGTGGGTCTCATCGTGGCACCATGTCATGCTCGCGCAGGAATGCGAGAAGCGGCAGGAGCGGCAGGCCGAGCACCGTGAAGTGATCGCCCTCGACCGCATGGAAAAGCTGAACGCCGATGCCTTCCAGCTGATAGGCGCCGACGGACCCGAGCACGGCCCCGCCGGCGGCGTCGAGATAGGCCTCGAGGAATTCGTCGCTCAGCGCGCGCATGACCAGTGTCGCCTGCGTCACCTCGAGCCACAAGCGTTCGCCGTTGCGCGCGACGCAGGCCGCCGAGTGCAGCGTATGGCGCCGGCCGCTCAGAGCCAGCAGCTGCGCCTTGGCGGCCGCGCGGTCGCGCGGCTTGTCGAACCAGCGACCGCCGCAATCGAGCATCTGGTCGCAGCCGATGACGAACGCCTCCGGGCGGCGCGCGCTGGCACGCATCGCCTTCGCCTCGGCTAGCGCCGCAGCCGTGTCGCGGACGGTGGCGCCCGCGGCGCGCATCCCGGCCTTGATCTCGTCCTCGTCCAGGTTCGTCGCCAGCGGCTCCGCTGCAAGCCCGGCGGCCTCGAGCAGGGCCAGCCTGATCGCGCTCTTCGACGCGAGCACCAATGGGACCGATGCAGGACCGACGAACCGCGGCTTCACGGCGGGGTCGCCATGCCGACGACGGCACCGCCCGGCGCGGCTTCGCTTTGTCGCTCCAACCGGTCCACGTAAAGCTGGTAGATGGCCGCGGCGGTCTCTTCGATCGACCGCCGGCTCACGTCGATGACAGGCCAACCGTGCTCCTGACAGAGCCGCCGCGCGGTGGCGAGCTCGGCCCGGACATCTTCGAGGTTGGCATAAGTCGACACCGCCGCGGCATCGCCGAACTGCGACAGCCGGTTCCGGCGGATCTGCACCAACCGGGCTGCGTCGGTGGTCAGGCCGACGATGAGCGGCTTCGTCGCCGTCAGCAGGAACGCGGGTAGCGGCACGTTGGGCACGAGCGGGACATTCGCCGCTTTCAAGCCGCGATTCGCCAGGTAAAGGCAGGTCGGCGTCTTCGACGTGCGCGAGACTCCGACCAGCACGACGTCCGCGCGCTCGAGGTTCGGCGTGCCGTGCCCGTCGTCATGCGCCAACGTGTATTCCATGGCCTCGATGCGCCGGTAGTACTCCTCGTTCATCTCGTGCTGGCCGCCGGGCCGGCCGTGGATCGCTTGGCCCAGATAAGCTGCCAACGTGTTGAGCGCCGGAGCGAGCACGAAGCTGCAGGGGACGCCCAGGCTGCGGCAGCCCGTCTCGAGCTGCTCGCGCAAGGGCCGGTCGACGATCGTGCAGAGCACGACGCCCGGATGGGCCCGGATCCCCGTCAGCACCCGCTGGACCTGGCCTTGGGTCCGCACGAGGCTCCACATGTGCTCGACGGCTTCGGCGCCGGGAAATTGCGCGACGCATGCGCGCGCCACCGTGCTCAGGGTCTCGCCCGTCGCATCGGAGACGAGATGCAGGTGGAAACTCCGGGCTGGGACGCTGCGCGACGGCATACTTATGGCCGGGTGATGCTGTGAAACACGTGAATAGCCAGGATAACCCGGCCTCTCCGGCCGGCCCAGCAAAACCCGTCCCCGAAGGCACAACTCCTGTCCCAGCGGCGGGCTTCAAGCATTGACGGCACACGAGTCACGGGGATCATTCCGCTACCCAGTCTTGTGCACAGACTTTTTCACAGGGACGGTGAGCGGTCCGGTGCAAGCTGTCTTCGGATGGCCGGTTTCTCCCCGGTTTTCACACCACGCCCAGGCCCGCAAGCAGGCCGTGGAGAAATCGGCCCGAGTCGATCGTTCTGGTGTGGATCCCCAGGATTCGCGTCACCAACCTCATCTACCCCCTTACAGGAGTCTTTTTGTTCTGTAGGAATTGTTCTCCACAGATCGCAGACCGTGATGACACCGATCGAAAAGCCTTTGCTCGCGGCGCTCAACGGCGCCAAGACCGCACATCCTCCGCTTTGGCTTATGCGACAGGCTGGTCGCTACCTTCCGGAGTTCCGGGAGATGCGCAAGCGCAAGGGCAGCTTCCTGTCGCTTTGCTACGATCCGCAGGCAGCCGCTGAGGTGACCATCCAGCCGTTGCGTCGCTTCGGCTTCGACGCTGCGATCCTGTTCTCGGACATCCTCGTCGTCCCGCACGCGCTGGGCCAGAAGCTCGATTTCAAGGAAGGCGAAGGGCCGGTCCTCGACCCGATCCGGTCTGTCGGCGAGCTGACCAAGCTATCGCCGCACGCGGCCCTCGATGCTCTTCGCCCGGTGCTCGACTGCGTCGGGTTGCTCCGGCAGCGCCTGGGACAGGAGCATCCTCAAGCGACGTTGATCGGTTTCGCCGGCGCGCCCTGGACCGTCGCGAGCTACATGGTGGAGGGCGGGACGAGCCGCGACCACATCGAGGCGAAGCGGTGGGCGATCGGAGACCCGACCGGTTTCGGCGTCCTTGTCGATCTTCTGGTGGAGGCCACGAGCAGCTATCTCGTCGCCCAGGCAAAAGCAGGCGCTGAAGCGCTGCAGATTTTCGACAGCTGGGCCGGTGCGCTCGGCGATGCCGACTTCGAGACGTTCTGCCTGCGACCGATCGCGGAGATCGTCCGGCGGGTGAAACTGTCCTGTCCGGCCACGCCGATCATCGTCTTCGCGCGCGGCGCTGGTCTGCTACACGTCCGCGTCGCCGAGATTCCCGGCGTAGCCGCAGTTTCCCTCGATACAGCAGTACCGATGGCATGGGCTGCCCGCGAGATCGACCCGCGCGTCGCCTTGCAGGGGAACCTCGATCCGGTTGCGCTGCTGGTTGGCGGCTCGGCCCTTGACGCGCATATCGCTCGGATCGTCGAGGCCATGGCAGGACGCCGGCACGTGTTCAACTTGGGCCACGGAATCCTGCCGCCGACGCCGATCGACCACGTGTCTCAGCTTGTCGCCCGTGTGCGCCGCGGCGCGTGACAGTGGATGCGATAGCGATGGGTGAGTCCGTGACGCAACGTCTTGCTGTGGTGCTGTTCAACCTCGGCGGACCCGATTCGCCCGACGCGGTGCGCCCGTTCCTGCGCAACCTGTTCAGCGATCCGGCGATCATCCGGATTCCTCAACCGTTCCGATGGCTTCTGGCCCGGTTGATCTCTCGACGGAGGGCGCCGACGGCTCAAGCCGTCTATGCTCGCATCGGCGGCCGCTCGCCGCTGTTGGAGAACACGCGAGCCCAGGCTGCCGCGCTTGCGGCCGCGCTCAAGACCGCCATGCCCGACACTGAAAACCGCGTCGTGGTCGCGATGCGGTATTGGCATCCCTTTGCTGCCGAAGCTGCTGCCGAGCTCAAGCGATTCCAGCCTGAGCGGATCGTCCTGCTGCCGCTCTACCCGCAATACTCGACGACGACCTCCGCATCCTCGTTGACGGACTGGGCGGCAGCAGCCAGCGCCGCGGGCCTCAAGGCAGCGACACGCACGGCTTGCTGCTACCCGACAGAGCCCGGCTTCGTCGCTGCAGCCGCGACCGAGATCCGCAAGACCCTGTCCGCCGCGCCGGCCGGCATGCCGGTCCGGATCCTGTTCTCGGCTCATGGACTCCCGCAGAAGATCGTCGACGCTGGCGATCCCTATCAATGGCAAGTGGAACGATCTGCTGCGGCGATCGCAGAGGCGCTTGCGCTTCCCGCGCTCGACAGCGTGGTCTGCTATCAAAGCCGGGTCGGGCCGCTCAAATGGATCGGGCCGGCCACGGAGGACGAGATACGCCGCGCAGGAGCCGAAGGCCGCGCCGTCGTGTTGTTCCCGATCGCGTTCGTCTCCGAGCATTCGGAGACGCTGGTCGAGCTCGACATCGAGTATCGCGAGCTTGCCGAGCATGCCGGAGTGCCATGGTTCGGCCGAGCGCGGACGGTGTCCCTCGCACCGGAGTTCATTGACGCGCTGGCACGGATCGTCGTCGCCACGTCAGGTTCGGCGCGCAGCGTCCAATGTGCTGGTGGGCAGCGATTCTGCCCCGCAGGGCCATGGGCATGCGCGATGGCAGACACCACCGCTTAGGGACGCACCGGAGAATGCCGACGCTCGCCGCTCTTGCCGATGCCTATCTCTGGCTCAAGGCTGTGCACATCGTCGCTGTCGTGGCTTGGATGGCCGGGCTGCTCTATCTGCCACGGCTTTTCGTCTACCACGCGGGCATCGACCCAACATCTGAGGCCTCCGCGCTGTTCAAGGTGATGGAGCGCCGCCTGCTCCGCGCGATCATGAACCCCGCGATGATCGCGACCTGGCTTCTCGGCTGCCTGATGGTGCTCGCGGAGCCGGGCTGGCTGCGCGACGGATGGTTCCACGCGAAATTGGCGATGGTCATCGCCATGACCGGGATGCACATGGGGATGGCGCGGTGGCGGAGGGACTTCGAGCGGAACGCGAACGCCCGGAGCGGGCGGTTCTACCGCATCGCGAACGAGGTACCGACCGTCCTGCTGATCGGGGTGGTCATCCTCGTCGTCCTCAAGCCCTTCTAGACCGCCTCGATCGCGCATCCTGCGGAAACCTTTGACACGGTCGGACCGGTGGCTTAGAGGAGGTTCGTCCGCCGGGATCACGGGTTCCGACGACAACTCTTCTCGGCCATAGCGCATCCCAGACCGTCCCGGTGCCGCACGACGGCACCGACTTGCAGACGATGCTGGAGCCGCACCCTCTCCCCCATCCCCTTTGCCATCCGGTTCGCGATGTACCTTCAGGAATTGAAGCGGAAGACGCCGGCTGAACTCTTGAGCTTCGCTGAGGAGCTCCAGATCGAGAATGCCGGCACGATGCGCAAACAGGACATGATGTTTGCCATCCTGAAGCAGCTCGCCGACAACGACGTCGCGATCTACGGCGACGGCGTGCTCGAGGTGCTGCAGGACGGATTCGGCTTCCTGCGCTCGCCGGAAGCGAACTACCTGCCAGGGCCCGACGACATCTATGTCTCGCCGAGCCAGGTCCGCCGCCTGGGGCTGCGCACGGGCGACACGGTCGAGGGCCAGATCCGGGCACCGAAGGAGGGCGAGAGGTACTTCGCGCTCGTCAAGGTCAACGACATCAACTTCGAAGCGCCGGACAAGGTTCGCCACCGGATCAATTTCGACAACCTGACGCCGCTCTATCCCGAGCGGAAGCTCAAGCTTGAGGTCGAGGATCCGACCACGAAGGACCTGTCGCTGCGCGTCATCGACCTGGTGACGCCTCTCGGCAAGGGACAGCGCGGCCTCATCGTTTCGCCGCCGCGGACCGGCAAGACGATGCTGCTGCAGAACATCGCGCATGCCATCGCGAAGAACCACCCTGAGGTCTACCTGATCGTGCTGCTCATCGACGAGCGGCCGGAAGAGGTGACGGACATGGCCCGGTCGGTGAAGGGCGAAGTGATCTCCTCGACCTTCGACGAGCCGGCCACGCGTCACGTGCAGGTCACCGAGATGGTGATCGAGAAGGCCAAGCGGCTGGTGGAGCACAAGCGCGACGTGGTGATCCTGCTCGATTCGATCACGCGCCTGGCCCGCGCCTACAACACGATCGTGCCGTCCTCGGGCAAGGTGCTGACCGGCGGCGTGGACGCGAACGCGCTGCAGCGGCCGAAGCGGTTCTTCGGCGCCGCGCGCAACATCGAAGAAGGCGGCTCGCTGACCATCATCGCGACGGCGCTGATCGAGACCGGCTCGCGTATGGACGAGGTGATCTTCGAGGAGTTCAAGGGAACCGGCAACTCGGAGATCATTCTCGACCGTAAGCTCTCCGACAAGCGCACCTTCCCCGCGATGGACATCACGCGGTCCGGCACGCGCAAGGAAGAGCTGCTGGTCGACAAGGGAACGCTCTCGAAGATGTGGGTGCTTCGCCGCATCCTCACCCCGATGGGGCCGATGGACGCGATGGAGTTCCTGCTCGACAAGCTCAAGCACACGAAGAGCAACGCCGACTTCTTCGAAGCGATGAACCAGTAGGCGGCTGCCGCCGGGGACCGGTGATTCTGGGTTCCCCGGCCCATGCAAGGGGACGACCGCTGTGGCCCCGGCAGGCGATAGCATTCGGGACTGCGCACCGATCGCGATCTTGAGCGAGTGCCAGGATGCCGTGTTGCGACGCGTCCTGGCGCTGTGGCTGGAGACCAAGGCGGGCGACCAGCTTCCCGGAACCAGCTTTGCTGATCCCTTCGTTCTTCGTTTCGCACTCGGATCAATCGTCATTTATGATGTGCTGCGTGAGCCTTTGCGCTTCCGCTATCGGCTCGTCGGAACTGAGATCATCAACCGGGCCGGCTTCGACTTGACCGGACAGACGCAGCTCGATCACCCGGACCCGGTGTTCGCCCAGGCTGCCCAAGCAGGTCTGGAGCGATGCGTCGAGATCCGGGCGCCGATGATCCTGCGCGGTACGCGCGTGATCCACGGCGTCAAGGGAGATTACGAGGCGATCGCCCTACCCCTGGTCGACGGCATCGGCCGGGTCGCGAGGATCCTCGCGGTCCAGCGCTTCGCGCCGGGAACGCCCAGACTGGAGTGACCGATACTCTGACCGCCAAACTGGCGGCAGGATCAGGGCAGCAGCACCGTCGAACCCGTGGTCTTGCGCGCTTCGAGATCGCGATGGGCCGCTGCGGCGTCCTTCAGCGCGTATGTCTGGTTCACCTGGATCTTGACCTTGCCTGCCCTGACCATGTCGAACAGGGCCGTGGCGCCAGCCACGAGATCCGCGCGCTTGGCAGTGTAGGTGACCAGGGTCGGCCGGGTGACGAAGAGCGAGCCTTTGGCGGAGAGGATGCCGAGGTCAACCGGCGGCACGGGGCCGGACGCGTTGCCGAAGCTGACCATCAGGCCCAGGGGCCGCAGGCAGTCGAGAGAACGGGGCCAGGTATCCTTGCCGATCGAGTCGTAGACGACCGGTACGCCGGCGCCGCCGGTGATCTCCTTCACCTTCGCGACGAAATCGTCCTTCGTGTAGATGATCGTGTGATCGCAACCGTTTTGCTTGGCGAGCTTCGCCTTTTCCTCGCTGCTCACCGTGCCGATGATGGTCGCGCCGAGGGCCTTCGCCCACTGGCACATGATCAAGCCGATACCGCCGGCCGCGGCGTGGACGAGGATCGTATCGCCCTTCTTCAGCGCATAGGTTCGATGCAGCAGGTACCAGACGGTGAGCCCTTGCAGCATCATGGCTGCACCCGTCCGCTCGTCGATTTCCTTGGGCAGAGCGACAAGACGATCTGCAGCGATCACGCGCGACTGGGCATAGGAACCGACCGGGCCAGACGCATAAGCGACGCGATCACCGACCTTGATGTCGGTGACTCCTGAACCGATCGCCTCGACGACTCCGGCGCCCTCCATCCCGATTCCCGAGGGCAGGGCCGGCACCGGGTAAAGCCCCGATCGATGATAGACGTCGATGAAATTCAGTCCGACAGCCGCATGGCGAACGCGGGCCTGTCCCGGTCCCGGTTCTGCGACGGGGATCTCGTCCCATTGCAGGACATCCGGGCCGCCGGTCTTGTGAAAGCGGATCGCGTGGATCGATGCCATGGCGTGAGTCCCCGATTCAACCGAGATGTTGCTTGAAAAAGGCGGCGGTGCGCGCGTTGGCCTGATCAGCCGATGCCTTGTGATAGTGCTTGCCGCCGATCCGGGCGAAAGCATGATCCTGCCCCGGATAGACATGGATCGTCACTTGGCGATGGGAGGCGAGCGCCGACCTGATCGATGCCTGCGCTGCCGATGGGACGAACTGGTCCTTCTCGGCGATATGCATCAGAAGGGGTTTGGCGATCGACTTGGATTCGGTGAGCTTGCCGTCGATGCCGACGCCATAGAAGCTGACATTTGCGTCGGCGTCGGAGCGGACCGCCATCATGTAAACGAGAAAGCCGCCCAAGCAATAGCCGACCGTTCCCGCCTTGCCGCTGCATGCCGGGTGGGACCGTAGCGTCGCCAAGCTCGCCTTGAGATCACCGATTCCAAGATCCGGATCGAAGCCCTTGTAGAGCTCGAAGGCGCGCTGCCACTCGGCATCGGTCTTATCGGTGATCTGGATGCCGGGCTGCTGTCGCCAGAAGATGTCCGGGCAGAGCGCCAGGTAGCCCAACCCCGCCAGCTCGTCGCAAATCCCGCGCATCACGGCATTGACGCCGAAGATCTCCTGGATGACGAGGACGCCCGGCGCGGGTGTCTTCTTCGGCAAGGCCAGGTAGCCTGTGAACTTGCCGCCATCCGGAGCGGCGAGCTGCAGGTCGGGCACGGTCTCCTCCATCGCGGTCAAACGGCCATCAGGTCAGCAGCGGCCACGCTCCTAAGGTTGTCTGCGGCTATGGCACGCGGGTCAAGAGGTCGCCGGACGTGCCGGGCTGCGCCGGGATCGACCCCAGGGCGACTCCCTCGAAGGCGAGCAGCGCCCGCTTCGTGTCGACGCCGGCGCCACCAGTGTATCCGCCTGACCAGCCGCGTCCGAGCACGCGATGGCACGGCACGATCAGCGGGATGGGGTTGCGACCGCAGGCGCCGCCGACGGCACGCGGCGCCGTCCCGAGGGTGGAGGCGATATCGCCGTAGCTGCGCGTCGCGCCGACGGGTATGGCGGCGATCTCCGACCAAACGCGCTGCTGGAAGGGGGTGCCGCGCGGCGCCAAGGGGAGGTCGAACTGCCTGAGGTCGCGCGCAGCGAACGCCATGAGCTGGCGGCGCGTCTCGAGCAGCAACGGATCGCGAGTCGATCCGGCGTTCGGGACGGCAGCGGTCGCATCGATCCATGTCGTCGCCAGGATCGAGTCCCCGAGGGCGATGACGGCGAGCATCCCCCAAGGAAGGGCAACGGTGTCGCGACGGGATTCAGCCGGCAAGGCGGGCGAGGAGGGCATGCGGGTCGGTCTCCGGCGCTGCGCAGGTCATGCCGGCGCAAACATACGCCGTTGCTCGCCCGTTCACCATCGGTTTCCCGGCTGCCGGATGGCCTGGTGGCAAAGGGGCGTCCGGCGGCACGACGACGTGGACGGCATTAGGCAGCGACCTGCTGCCGATCGCCCGCAGGAGGGCATGCGTGTCCGCGGCGCCGGGGGAGCCGATGACGACGATCTGCTGGCCTTGCATCAGCGTCTCGAAGCCGTTGAGGAGATTGCACAAGCCGAAAGCATTGCGGGCGAGGTCGCCGGCGAAGGCGGCCACCGTCCGCTCGGCTGCGAGGCGGTACTGGTCCTCGCCGGTGAGCAGCCAGAGCTTGGCGAGCACGGCGACCATCATGCCGTTGCCGCTCGGCGTTGCGTTGTCTTGCGCCGTCTTGGTGCGGACGATGACGTCGGCGGTGTCGTCCGCCGCGGCGTAGTAGCCGCCCGAGTCGGCTGCATAGTGCCGGTCTGCCAGGCGGACCAGGCGCTTTGCTGAAGCGAGGTAGCGCTGGTCGCCGGTGGCGCTGAAGAGCGCCAGGGCCGCTCGCGCCAGGGCGGCGTGATCGTCGAGCGTGGCTGGGTGCCGGGCGCTGCCAGCGCACCAGCTATGGCGCAGCCGGCCATCGACGGTCATGCGCTCCTCGACGAAGGCAAAAGCGCGGGCGGCCAGGCTGAGCCACTCCGGCCGCTCGAAGGCCTGGCCAGCATGGGCAAGCGCCGCGATCATCAGGCCGTTCCAATCCGCCAGGACCTTGTCGTCGCGGCCGGGCCGGACGCGACCTGAGCGTGCGGCCAGCAGCGCCGCCCGGCAGCTTGCGAGGATCTCTGCCTCCTGCGGGGTTGGCGCCGCCGGTTGGGCGCGCCGGTTGAGGATGACGTGATCCTCCCAATTGCCGTGCGGCGACACGTCGTAGAAGCGCTTGAAGAGCGCGGAACGGGCGCCGAGCACCGAGTCGATCGCCGATTCGGTCCAGACATAGAACTTGCCTTCGACGCCCTCGCTGTCGGCATCGAGCGATCCCGCGAAGGCGGCGCCCTCGACCAGCATCTCGCGCTCGAGCCAGTCGATCGTCTCCGAGACCCGCTGCGCATAGAGCGGGTCGCGCGTCTCGCGCCAGACCATAGTCAGCAGGTCGACGAGCTCGGCATTGTCGTAGAGCATCTTCTCGAAGTGCGGCACGAGCCAATGCTCGTCCGTCGAGTAGCGCGCGAAACCGCCGCCGAGATGATCATAGATGCCGCCCTCGCACATGGCGGTGAGCGATACCAGGACGCCGTGCCGGAGCGCCTGCTGCCTGGTGCGCAGCCAGGCCCGCCAGAGCATCTCGAGCACGCTGCAATGGGGGAACTTCGGCGCGCCGCCGAGCCCGCCGTGATCGTGGTCGATCTGCTGGCCGAGTCGGTCGGCGACGCGATCGAGCATGGCGGGCCCCGGCAGGGCGCCGGGTTCGCCGCCGCCGAGGCGAGCCAGGCCGTCGCGCAGCGCGTCGACGTTCTTCAGGACCTTGTCGTGGTCGCGCTTGTAGGTTTCGGCGACACCCTTCAACACGTCGACGAAACCTGGGCGGCCGAAGCGCGCGGTCTTCGGGAAGTAGGTGCCGCCCCAGAACGGCTCGGCCTTCGGCGTCAGGAACATGGTGAGCGGCCAGCCGCCGTTCTCGCCGAGCATCTGCAGCGCGGCCTGGTAGATCGTGTCGAGGTCTGGGCGCTCCTCCCGATCGACCTTGATGTTGACGAAGAGCGCGTTCATCACGGCCGCGACGTCAGGATCCTCGAAGCTCTCATGCGCCATCACGTGGCACCAATGACAGGCGGCATAGCCGACCGAGAGGAGGATCGGCTTGTCCTCCGCGACGGCGCGGGCCAGCGCGGCCTCGCCCCAGGCCATCCAATCGACAGGATTGTGCTGGTGCTGCAATAGGTAGGGGCTGGTCTCCGCTGCGAGGCGGTTGCGGCGTCCCTGGGCTGTCGAGGAGGATGATGCTGCCATTCGATTCTGCTGGTGCCGAGCGTGTCCGCTATGCCTGGTCGGAGCGCTGCGTGAATGACCTATATAGTCCTGTCGTGGCGCTCGGGCATCCGGGCGTTGTCTCCCGGGAGTGTCCGATGTCGAGCTTGCCGAGCGATCCTGCGCCCTATTTCCGCCTGCACGTCTTCAGCTGCACCAACCAGCGGCCGCCCGGCGCGCCGAAGCCGTCCTGCGGTCACCAAGGGGCGGAGACGTTGCGCAACTACCTCAAGCAGAAGGCCAAGGAGCGCGGCCTCGCGGACATTCGCGTCAACGCCGCGGGTTGCCTCGATCGCTGCGAGCTAGGGCCCTGCATGGTCATCTACCCCGAAGGCGTCTGGTACGCCTACAAGACCCAGTCGGACATCGACGAGATCCTGGACACGCACCTCGCCAAGGGCGGCAGGGTCGCGCGTCTCCTGCTGCAGCCCGACCAGAAGCCGCCGGCGAAAGCGACGGCCGCTGCTGGCAAGGCGTGAGTGAGCGACCGGGCGGCCGACACCGTCTTCGCCCTGGCGAGCGGCGCCGGGCGCGCCGGGGTCGCCGTCATCCGGATCTCCGGCCCGCGCGCGGCTGAGGCGGCGCAACGCCTGGCCGGTCGCCACCTGGAGCCGCGCCGCGCGGAGCTCTGCCGCCTGCACCATCCCGTCACCGGGGACCTGCTTGACCAGGGCCTTTGCCTGGTGTTCCCCGAGCCGCGAAGCTTCACGGGCGAGACCGTCGCGGAGTTGCACGTGCATGGCGGTCGCGCTGTGGTCGGCGCCGTTGCCGACGCCTTGCTTGCGCTTCCCGGGCTGCGGCCGGCCGAGCCTGGGGAGTTCACGCGCCGCGCCTTTCGGGCTGGCAAGCTCGACCTCACGCAAGTCGAGGCGCTTGCCGACTTGGTCGCCGCGGAAACCGAGGCCCAGCGTCGGCAGGCACTGCGCCAGCGCGACGGCGGGCTGAGCCTCCTCGTGGCGGGGTGGCGAGACATTCTGGTGCGCTGCCTTGCCCGCCTCGAGGCCACGCTCGACTTTCCGGACGAGGACCTGCCCGCCGGGATCGAGGCCGAGGTGGCCGCGCAGCTGCAGGAGGTGGAGTCCGCGCTGGTGCAGGTGCTCGCGGCCGGGCAGAGCGGCGAGCGGCTGCGGGACGGTCTGTCCGTCGTCATTCTCGGCGCTCCCAATGCCGGCAAGTCCAGCTTGCTGAACGCGCTGGCCGGGCGCGACGTGGCCATCGTCTCCGCGACGGCCGGGACCACGCGGGACATCATCGAGGTCCATCTTGATCTGCGCGGCTTTCCGGTCGTCCTCGCCGACACGGCCGGTCTGCGCGAGTCGATCGATTCCGTGGAGGCTGAGGGCGTGCGTCGCGCTCTGGCGCGCGCGCAGAGCGCTGACGTCCGCCTGGTCGTGGTCGACGGGTCCCCGGACGCCGCGGAATCCCCGGACTCGATTCGGCTCGTCAATGACGCCAGCGTGGTCGTCGTGAGCAAGGCCGATCTGCCGGGGTCGCGGCGGATAGTGCCGGGGATCAGCGTCCCAGTCCTCCCCGTGTCCACGCGGACCGGAGAGGGGCTGGACGCGTTGCTTGGGCACCTGGCGACTGTCGCTGAGGCGGCTCTTGGCGGTTCTGGCGCGGTCGCGCTGACGCGGGCGCGCCACCGGGCGGCGATCGGCGATTGCCAGGGTGCGGTGCGCCGGGCGCTGGCGCAAGCCGACATGGTGCTGCGCGCCGAGGATCTGCGCCTCGCCCTGCGGGCTCTCGGCCGGGTCGTGGGCCAGGTGGATGTCGAGGACGTGCTCGACCTCATCTTCCGGGAGTTCTGCATCGGCAAGTGATGGCGCGGGCCGTCACCGGGGGTGCCGATTCGGCCGCCGATTCTCCGACCGGGTGTTTCACGTGAAACATCGCGCCTGCGGTCGCGCGACCCGGTCCCTTGCTTTGACAGCGCCAGCTCGGACCCATAGTTTCCGCCGTCATGGAGCGATTCGACGTCATTGTTGTCGGGGGTGGGCATGCCGGCTGCGAAGCCGCGGCGGCCGCGGCGCGACTCGGAGCGCGCACGCTGCTGCTGACGCACGACGTCGCCAAGATCGGCGAGATGAGCTGCAATCCGGCCATCGGCGGCCTGGGCAAGGGCCATCTGGTGCGCGAGATCGATGCGCTCGACGGGCTGATGGGCCGCGTGGCCGACCGCGCCGGAATCCAGTTCCGCCTGCTCAACCGGAGCAAGGGCCCGGCGGTGCGAGGCCCGCGTGCCCAGGCCGATCGACGGCTCTACCGCGAAGCCATGCAGCAAGCCTTGGCGGTCATCGAAGGACTGACGATCCGTGCGGGCGCCGTCGAGGATCTCGATCTGGAACCGGGTTCGCCGGCGCGTCTCGCCGGCGTGATCCTCGGCACGGGCGAGAAGGTCGCCTGCGGCGCTGCGGTCATCACCACCGGTACCTTTCTCGGCGGCATGATCCATGTCGGCGAAGAGCGGACGCCGGCCGGACGCGTCGGCGAAGCGCCGGCGCTCGGCCTCGCGACGGCGCTGCGGCGATTGGGGTTCCAACTCGGCCGCTTGAAGACAGGAACGCCGCCGCGCCTTGACGGCCGGACGATCGATTGGTCAGGGCTCCTGCGCCAGCCTGGCGACGAACCGCCGGTGCCGTTCTCGACCCTGACCGCGGCGATTGCCACGCCGCAAGTCGCCTGCCACATCACCGAGACCACCCCGGCGACACATGCCGTCATCGCGGCCAACCTGCACCGATCGCCGATGTATGCCGGCAGGATCGAAGGGATCGGGCCGCGCTATTGTCCCTCGATCGAGGACAAGGTGGTACGATTCGCCGATCGCTCGCGGCATCAGATCTTCCTGGAGCCGGAGGGGCTCGACGACACGACCGTCTACCCGAACGGCATTTCGACGTCGCTTCCGGCTTCGGTGCAGCTGGAGATGCTGGCAACCGTTCCCGGGCTGACCCAGGCGCGCATGGTGCGCCCTGGCTATGCAATCGAGTACGACTTCGTCGATCCGCGCGAACTGACGGCACGCCTCGCCACGAAGCGAGTCGATGGACTGTTCCTGGCCGGTCAGATCAATGGCACGACGGGCTATGAGGAGGCTGCAGCGCAGGGGTTGATCGCCGGGCTCAACGCTGCCCTTGCAGTCGGCGGATCGACAGGATTCACCCTCGATCGATCGGAGGCGTATATCGGAGTGCTGATCGATGATTTGATCAGCCGCGGCACGTCCGAGCCGTACCGTATGTTCACGTCGCGCGCCGAGTATCGGTTGTCGCTGCGCGCTGACAACGCGGACCAGCGGTTGACGCCCCGGGGCATAGCGCTCGGCTGCGTCGGTGCGGAGCGGCGGGCGGCGTTCACCCGGAAGCAGGGACAGCTCGAGGCAGCGCGCCATCTCGTGCAAGCGGTTGGGGCGACGCCAGCGACTCTGTCGAGCTGGGGGATCGCGGTCAGGCAGGACGGGGTGCGTCGAACAGCGCTCGACTTGCTTGCCTACCCTGGCATGTCGATCGCGCGGCTCTCGGCACATTGGCCTGCCTTGGCCGAGCTTCCGGTCGAGATCGCCGAGCAGATCGAGATCGAGGGCGTCTATGCGGGGTATCTCGATCGGCAGGAGGCTGACGTCCAAGCGTTCAAGCGAGACGAGGAACTTTCGTTGCCCGGCACGCTGGACTACGCCTCTGTCGGCGGGCTGTCGGCGGAGATTCGGCAGAAGCTGAATCTGATCAAACCGGCGACGCTCGGTGCGGCAGGCCGGATCCCGGGCATGACGCCGGCGGCGATGGTTGCGGTTCTCCGGCATGTGCGCGGACGGAAAGCGAGCGATCCGCCAGGGGACCGCTCTGACATCGCGTTGATCGCCTAGGCAGGGATGGCGCGTGGCGACTCCGGGATCAATGGGCAAGGACGAGGCGGGAGCGCTGCTCGGTGTTTCACGTGAAACACTCGAGCGCCTAGCGATTCACATCGATCTGCTGCAGCGCTGGCAAGCGCGCATCAATCTGGTCGGCCGTTCGACCTTGGAGGACCCCTGGCGCCGGCACGTGCTGGACTCGGGGCAGCTGTTCCGACTCTGTCCGACTCCATGCCGCGTCGGCGTCGATCTTGGCAGCGGGGCCGGCTTTCCGGGATTGGTGCTGGCGATCATGGGCATCCCCGAGATGCATCTCATCGAGTCGGACCAGAAGAAGGCGGCCTTCCTGCGCGAGGCCGCCCGGCTGACCGGGACCACGATGCATGTCCACGCCCACCGCATCGAGGCCATTCCACCGATCGCTGCTGACCTGGTGACCGCCCGCGCTCTCGCGCCGCTCGCGAATCTGATCGATCTGGCTGCCCGATTCGTTGGGTCCAGAGGCATTTGCCTCTTTCCGAAGGGTCGTGATGTCGAGAAAGAATTGACCGATTCAATCCGCTCCCGCATGATCGATTCAGAACACGTGCCCAGCCAGTCGGACCCCGGCGGCGTCGTCCTGCGATTCAGGATCAAGCCATAGGGGATGGATCGCCAGGGCCGTTCGGTGACAGATGTGCCACCCGCCAGCCTTGGAGAGCGATCATGAGCGGAGCCCCGGACAGGATCCCTGAAACGCTGCGTCAGGTGTTTACCGGACCCCAGCGTCCCAGGATCATTGCGCTAGCGAACCAAAAAGGCGGGGTCGGCAAGACCACAACGGCGATCAATCTCGGGACGGCACTGGCCGCCACGGAGCGGCGCGTCCTGATCGTCGATATGGATCCGCAGGGCAACGCCTCGACAGGACTCGGCATCGACCGCAAGGATCGCCGGGTCACCACCTATGAACTGATCATGGATGGCGCGTCGGTCTCCGATGCGGCGCTGCAGACGCGCGTCCCCGGCCTGTCGATCGTGCCGAGCTCGGTGTCGCTGTCCGGCGCCGAGGTCGAGCTGGTGGCCGTCGGCGGCCGCGAGGGCCGGTTGAAGTCCGCGCTGCAGATGCTGCGCCGCGCCGGCGCTCCGGGCACCCAGGGCGCCGACGACGCTCCCTTTGACTACGTGCTGGTCGACTGCCCGCCTTCGCTGACGCTGCTGACGGTCAACGCCCTCGTCGCCGCGGATGCGGTCCTGGTGCCGCTGCAATGCGAGTTCTTCGCGCTGGAGGGACTCGGGCACCTGATGACCACGGTCGAGCGCGTGCGCCGCGCGCACAATCCCGGCCTCGAGATCCAGGGCGTCGTGCTCACCATGTACGACAAGCGCAACAGCCTGTCCGACATGGTGGCCGCCGACGTGCGCGGGCATTTCGGCGCCAAGGTCTACGACACGGTGATCCCGCGCAACGTGCGCGTGTCCGAGGCGCCGTCGCACGGCGTCCCGGCCATCCTCTATGACCATCGCTGCGCAGGCTCGCAGGCCTATGTGCACCTCGCCGGCGAGGTGCTGCGCCGCGAGGCCGCGCGCCTTGCCGCTGCCGCTGCTTGATCCGCGTCATGCTGTCGAGCGAAAGGACGGAACCCATGCAGGACCTGGTCAACGCCGCTGCCGCAGGCCATGACGCCAGCACCGCCAAGCGCCGCGGGCTCGGCCGGGGCCTGTCGGCTCTGCTCGGGGACGCCGAAGCGACGCCGTCAGGCGGCGAGACCTCCGCCGGACGCGCGCCGCGGAAGCTGCCGATCGCCGACGTGCTGCCCAACGCGACCCAGCCGCGCCGGCGCTTCGACGAGGATTCGATCGTCGCGCTCGCCGAGTCGATCGAGGCGAACGGCATGCTGCAGCCGGTTCTCGTGCGGCCGCATCCGCGCGAGCCCGGCAAGTACGAGATCATCGCCGGCGAGCGGCGCTGGCGGGCGGCAGCGAGCGCTCGTCTGCACGAGATCCCGGTCGAGGTGCGCAGCGTCGGCGACGCCGAGATGTTCGAGATCGCGCTGGTCGAGAACATCCAGCGCGAGGACCTGTCGGCGATCGAGGAGGCCGACGGCTATGACCGGCTCATGAAGGAGTACGGCTACACGCAGGAGACGCTCGCCAAGCGCGTCGGCAAGAGCCGCGCCCATATCGCCAACACGTTGCGTCTCGGCGGCTTGCCTGAGCCCGTGCGCGAGATGGTCGTCGCCGGGAAGCTGACGGCCGGCCACGCGCGGGCGCTGCTCACCGCGCCGGACCCGCGCGCGCTCGCGGAGGAGGCCGTGTCGCGGAGCCTCTCCGTGCGCGACGTCGAGCGCC
The DNA here is from genome assembly GCA_016793965.1 of Alphaproteobacteria bacterium. Lineage (GTDB taxonomy): Bacteria > Pseudomonadota > Alphaproteobacteria > JAEULF01 > JAEULF01 > JAEULF01. The sequence continues at coordinate 21,470 of JAEULF010000171.1, forward strand.
TTGCCAACCTCCGCAAGGCTTCGGCCGGGATGCGCAAGAAGGGCGGACGCCCGAGCAAGGCCTCGGCAGCCGCCGGCGGCAAGGCGGCGGCGAAGGACGCCGACACCAGCGCGCTGGAGCGCGACCTGACGACGCGCCTGGGGCTGCGCGTTGAGATCTCCGGCGGCGAGCCGGGGACAGTTGTTGTGCACTACAGCTCCCTGGAGCAGCTCGACGACCTCGTGCAGCGCCTGCTGGCCTAGCCGCCAGCCGGAACGTCGCACGAGGCCCGTCGCAGCGGCGCGCCGACGGCCGCACGCAAGTCACTGATCCCCGGCAGCGCGTGCGGCCGTCGGCCACGCTTCCAGATTGCCCGCTGGCCCAAGGCCCGCCCTAGGCGCGATCAGCTCCTTCCGGCGCGGGCCCGCGCCATGGCAGCGAGCTCGGCCATCGCCCG
>JAEULF010000175.1 GCA_016793965.1 Alphaproteobacteria bacterium
CCGTCGAGCGCCGGGCGGTTCGCGACGCGATCGGGCCCGGTCGCGAAGCGCGGATCGCGCGCCAGGCCGGCGTCGCCGAGCACGTTGGCGCACAGGCTCTCCCACTCCCGCTCGTTCTGGATCGACAGCAGCACCGCCTTGCCGTCGCCGCAGTCGAACGCGCCGTAGGGCGCGATCGTCGGGTGCGCCAGGCCCGAGCGCGCGGGCACGTGGCCGCCATAGGCGTATTGAAGGTAGGGCACGTTCATCCAGTCGCCCAGCGCGTGGAACAGCGAGACGCGGATGCCGCGGCCCCGCCCCTGGCTTGGGCCCGGCCGCTCGCGCGCATAGAGCGCTTGGAGGATCGCCTGGTGCGCGTACATGCCGGCGGCGATGTCGCAGGCCGAGACGCCGACCCGCGCCATGCCGGCCTCGTTGCCCGTCACCGAGGAAAGCCCGCTCTCCGCCTGCACGAGCAGGTCATAGGCCTTCATGTCGCGGTAGGGCCCGTCCTCGCCGTAGCCGGAAATGTCGCAAGTGATCAGCCGGGGGTGCAGCTTGCGCAAATCGTCGGAGCCGATGCCGGCGCGCGCGGCGGCGCCCGGCGCCAGGTTCTGGACGTAGACGTCGGCCTTGGCGAGCATGGCGCGCACCAGTGCGAGGTCCTCGGGCTTCTTGATGTCGACGGTGACGGACTCCTTGCCCCGGTTGAGCCAGACGAAATAGCTGCTCTCGCCCTTGACATAGCGGTCGTAGCGCCGCGCGAAGTCGCCCTCGGCGCGCTCCAGCTTGATGACGCGCGCGCCGGCGTCGGCGAGCCTGCCCGAGCAGTAGGGGGCCGCCACCGCCTGCTCCATGCTGACCACGAGAAGCCCGTCCAGGTCGCCGTCCATGCCCCGCTCCCGTCGGAAATGCGCTGCAGGATGGAGCCAACGGCGCTTGAGCGGCAACTGCCAAAGCGGCTAAGTGCGAGAGGCTTCTGCAGACCGGAAACGACGGGAGAGGGAGATGCGGCTCAAGGGCAAGGTGGCGCTGGTGACGGGGGCGGGCGGCGGCTTCGGCGAGGGCATCGCCGAGACCTATGCGCGCGAGGGGGCGAAGGTCTGCGTCGCCGACATCCGCAAGGCCGAGGCCGAGCGCGTCGCCAAGCGGATCGGCGGCGGCGCGATTGCCGTCGCCTGCGACGTCGCCAAGAAGGCCGATGTCGACGCCATGGTGGCGGCCTGCGCCAAGGAGCTCGGCGGGCTCGACATCGTCGTGAACAATGCCGGCACGACGCACAAGAACCAGTCGTTGCTGGCGCTGGACGAGGCCGCCTTCGACCGGCTCTATGCCGTGAACGTCAAGTCCATCTACCTGATGACGTTGGCGACGGTCCCCGCGCTGCAAGCCCGGGGCGGCGGCTCGATCATCAACGTCGGCTCGACGGCGGGCCTGCGGCCCCGCCCCGGCCTCACCTGGTACAACGGCACCAAGGGGGCGGTGAACCTGCTGTCGAAATCGATGGCGGTCGAGCTGGCTCCGATGAAGATCCGCGTCAACTGCATCTGCCCGGTGATCGGCGAGACGGGGCTGCTGGAGATGTTCATGGGCGTGCCGGACACGCCGGAGAACCGCGCGCGCTTCATCGCCACCATCCCCTTGGGCCGGATGTCCAAGCCGCAGGACATCGCCAATGCGGCTCTCTGGCTGGCTTCCGACGAGGCGTCGTTCATCACCGGCGTCGAGCTGCCCGTGGATGGCGGGCGCTGCGTGTAGGCCTGGGGACCGGGGCAGGGGCGGCGGCCGTGGTCGATCAGGACTTGCCGCCGCTCTCCTGGATCAGGCCCTTGAGACCTACAGTGTCGCCGCGCAGGAAGCGGCGGATCACCGTGCGGCAGCGCTGAACGGCCTCGTCCGCCGTCTTGCCGACGCAGCTGACGCCCGGGAAGTCGGGCGCCGAGGCGACGAAGCCGCCGCCCGCGGCGGCATCCCGCGCGGCGACGTCGATCGGATAGCCTTCGGCGTCGTCGTCCGTGCTCATTCTCGCTCTCCACGATCCGAGGCCAGTAGCGCCGACCGGATGACGCCCAGTCTTGGGGGGCGCGCCCGCCGTGTCCAGGTCACGTCTTGCTCTCCGCTGCGGCGTCGGCCAGGCCGACGGTGAAGCGCACGGTGGTGCCGCGGCCCGGTGCGCTGTCCAGGGCGATCGTCCCGCCGAGCAGGCCGGTCACCACGCCATGGACGATGTGCAGGCCCAGGCCGGGGCCGACCGTCCGGTTGGTGGTAAAGAACGGGTCGAAGACGCGGGGCAGAACATCGGCCGGGATGCCGCTCCCGTCGTCCGCCACCGCGATCTCGGCGCCGCGCTCGGCGAGCGCCGAGACGGTGATCGCGATCTTGCCGCCGCGCCGATCGCCGAAGGCATGGCCAAGTGCGTTGAGGACGAGGTCGTTCAGGACCTGGGCGTAGGCTTCGACGTGGATGCTCTCGGCGATCGCGGCGTCGCCTTGCAGCACGAGCTGGTGACCGGCCTCCGCGATGCGCTTCTGCAAGGGCACCAGCGCCTCGCGCGCCGCGTCGAGCAGGCGCACGAGGCGGCGCTCCTCCGCGGCGTAGTCGCCGCGGACCTGCTTGAAGCGCTGCACCAGGCGCGCGGCGCGCTCGCAGCTCGCCTCGGCGAGCTTGAGCGCGCGGCCGCCGACTTCGATGAAGCCCTCCAGGTCCTCCGGCCCGAGCACCTGCTGGTCGTAGAGCTGCTTCATCGCGGCGATCTGCTCGGACAGGTGGCTGACGCTGGTCAGGGCGACGCCGATCGGCGTGTTGATCTCATGCGCGACGCCGGCGACGAGGTCGCCGAGCGATGCCTGCTTCTCCGCGTGGAGCAGCTTGGCCTGGGTCGAGCGCAGGGCGCCGAGGGCGGCCTCGGCGGCGACCTTGGCGGCCGCCACCTCCTGCATCGCGCGCCGGAAGATCTCCGTGGCCTCGGCCATGCGGTCGATCTCGACCGTGCCCGAGCCTTGCGGCACGGGCGTGTCGAGCGCGCCGCCGGCCAGCCGCGTCATCGCGTCGGTGAGGCGACGGAGCGGCCGCACGGTCCGGCGCGTGACGAGCACTGCGAAGCCCGACCCGACCACGAAGCAGATCAGCGCGACCGCGAGGCTCTGTCGCACGGCCTGGTCCAGCAGCGCGCCCATCTGCGTGTCGGCATAGGCGGCGCGGCCGCGCGCGAGAGCGCGCAGCGAGAAGGTCGTCTCGCCGATCGCCAGCCCGTCCTGCTCCGTGACGTCGCGCACCAGGCGCTGCATCTCCGCCATGACGACCTGGATCTGCCCGAGCGCCTCCTGGTAGCGCGGCAGGAGGGCCTTGACCTCGGCCATGTCCGCGCGATCGTCCTCGGCGTTGAACAGGGCCGCGTAGCGGCCGACGTCCGAATCCAGCGACTCGATCTCGGCCTGGATCTGGCGCGCCGCGCGCGGCTGCTGCTCGACCAGGAAAAGCAGGACGCGCTGGTGCTCGCGCGACAAGCGCTCGCGCACGTGGAGGGCGCCGAGCGCCGCCTCCAGCTCGCGCTTGGCGTAGGCGCGCGGCACGACCGCATCGAGCTTGACGAGGATCTGCTGCGACGTGCGCGTGATCGTCGCGAAGGCATCGTCGTAGGCCTCGCGCTGGCGCACCAGCTGCTGCAGGCGGCCGCGGTAGTTGTTGAGGCGCGCTCCGATGCTGTCGAAGCGCGAAGCGAGGTCGGTCTCCATGAACAGGTTGCGCGTGCTCGCGACCGTTCGTGCGATGTCGTCGTGCGCCGACAGCATCGCGATCGCGGCCTCCGACCGCGGCGACGCCACGAAACGGCCGACCGCCACGTGCAGCCGCCCGAGATCCTCGTCGATGCGGTCGGCGGAGATGCTCAGGGTCGAGAGCGCGCGCGACGACCGGAACTCGCGCGCGATCTCGAGAACGACGGCGACGCCGAAGGCCGTCGCCGCGACGATGATCGCCACGAGCAGGAAGAAGCCGCCGTAGATCAGCGCGTTGAGGGACGGCGACCAACGCTGGCGCGGTGCGGCGTGGGATGCGGAGGCGTCGGTCACGGCGGCTTCGCGCGGCTGGGCGGCACCGGATCTCGCTGCCGCGCGCAGCGGCAAGGGATTTTCGGTCCCGACGAAGGGCTTTCCACCTCTTTATCGCGCTTCCGCTCTGCCCCGCGAGGGGAATCGACGGTCAGCTGCCCTGTCCGGCCGGACGGCGGCGGGCGCGCCGCGCTTCATGCGGCGACTCGGCGCCGTCGGGGGCAGCGCTGCTCTTTCGGCCGGTCGCCAGGCCTCGCGCCTCGGCGAAGCGTGGAGACATGCGCTCGCGAACGGCGGCGGTTGACCTTGATCCGGCACGCGGCGGCCGCTGCGCTTCGCGATCGCGCTCCGTGACGACGCAGCCGCTGCCGCGCTCGAGCAGCTCGTTCACGCTGATCGCCGAGGGCGGCGGCGAGCGCACCGTCGGCGTGCAGGTGCTCCGCGAACGGCTCGGCGCCGACGGCCTGGCCAGTCTGCCCGAACGGGACCACGCCCTCCTGCAGTCCCTGAGGAATGCCTACGTGCACTTCACCTTGGAGTGTACATCGAACGAAGTCGGCCGCCTGTACGCCGTGCTGCCGATCGTCGCCGCCGGATTCAGGACATTGGATGGCCAGGAGGTGGTGCCGGCACTGGATCCCGGTCGCTGCAATCTCGGCCGATGCATCGACGTGATGCAGCGTGTCCCCATCGACAGCGTGCCGAGCGACCTCTTCGAGCACTCGCTCCCGACGATCCGAACGCATGACGAGCTGGCGGCCGCCCTCATCGGCCGGTACGCGCCGCTGTTCCCCCGCATGGCCAGGCAGGAGCTGCTCTCGAGGGGATGCGCGCTC
>JAEULF010000202.1 GCA_016793965.1 Alphaproteobacteria bacterium
CGAGGTCGAGCACGTGCTCGCCACGCAAACGCTGATCCAGCGTCCCGCCAAGAACCTGCTGATCAAGGTCGAGGGCAGCCTGCCCTTCGGCTGCACGGCGAAGGACCTGATCCTGGCCATCATCGGCAAGATCGGCACGGCCGGCGGCACCGGGCACGTCATCGAGTATGCCGGCGACGCGATCCGCGAGCTCTCCATGGAGGGCCGCATGACCGTCTGCAACATGTCGATCGAGGCGGGTGCCCGCGGCGGCCTGATCGCACCGGACGACAAGACCTTCGAGTACCTGAAGGGCCGAACCATGGCGCCGAAGGGTGCCGCCTGGGACGCGGCCGTCAGCTATTGGCGCACCCTGCCCTCCGACCCCGGCGCCAGATACGACAAGGTCGTCGTGCTCAAGGCATCCGACATCAAGCCGCAAGTCTCCTGGGGCACGTCGCCCCAGGACGTGCTGCCGATCGACGGCGTCGTGCCGGACCCGAAGGCCCTCAAGGACGAAGGCCAGCGCGAGGCGATCCAGCGCTCGCTCGACTACATGGGCCTGAAGCCGGGAACGAAGCTGACGGACGTGAAGATCGACTGGGTCTTCATCGGCTCCTGCACCAACAGCCGAATCGAGGATTTGCGCGCCGCCGCGGCCGTCGCCAAGGGACGGCGCGTGCATGAGGGCGTGCGGGCGATCGTCGTCCCCGGCTCCGGCCTGGTGAAGGAGCAGGCCGAGCGCGAGGGTCTCGACCGGATCTTCCTCGACGCCGGCTTCGAGTGGCGCGAGCCCGGCTGCTCCATGTGCCTGGCGATGAACGCCGACCGCCTGGAGCCAGGGCAGCGCTGCGCCTCGACCTCGAATCGCAACTTCGAGGGCCGCCAAGGCCGCGGCGGGCGCACCCACCTGATGAGCCCTGCCATGGCCGCAGCGGCCGGGGTTTCCGGGCGTCTGGCCGATGTCAGACTGCTGCCCTGACGGCGGCGTGCCCGGCCGGGCGCCGCCGGGTTCGGCGGGAAGGGATTTCTTCGCCGATCCGGGCTAGACTTCTGCCGATCCGCCAGCCTGGAGCGGTCCAAGCCTTGCGCGCTCCGGATAGAGCGGCGGCGAGGCAGAGCGGGAGCATCGATCGGTGGCGGCAAGCGGGGGTCCCGGCCTGGTGCAGATGCGCGGCGCCCTCTCTCGCGCGCGCGGAGCGGCATCGCCCCGCGGCATCGAGGTCAAGGGCCCGGGGTTCAGCGGCCCGAAGCCGATCGACAAGGACAAGGCCGTCACGGGCTGGGACGATCCGAAAGTCCCCTACATACCGCCGCCAGAATGGCAGCCGCTCGACACCGGCTGGATGATCGACACGGTCATGCCGTCCTTCGACGTCTCCGACCGCCAGCGCCAGCTCATCGCCGCCCCGCCTGACCTCATCCTGCCGGCCCTGGTGGCGCTGGAGCTGCGCCGGTCCTGGGCGATGCGGCTGCTCTTCGCGCTGAAGCTGGCGCCGGAGCTGGTCGGCAAGCAGGACATGACCCCGACCGGACACAGGCTCGCGGATCTCGTGCCGATGGGCCTCCTGCCGCTCGGCGAGGTGCCGGGGAAGGAGCTGATCCTCGGCCTGATCGGGCGCTTCTGGCATCCCGTCAACGACCTCCGGCGCGTGACGCCGGAGCAGTTCCGCCGCTTCGGCGACCGGCGCTGCGCGCGCCTGGTCTGGGGCTTCCGCATCGAGCCGGTGCCGGAGGACAAGTCGCGGCCGCAATCGCACATGCTGGTCAGCGAGCTGCGCGCCGAGGGTCTGTCCGACGGCGCACGATGGCAGTTCAACGGCTACTGGACGATGATCCGGCCCTTCGCCGGCCTCATCCTGCGCCAGATGCTGCGCGCCGTGCAGGAAGCCGCGGAGGGCGCCGCGCCGAGGCCGACGCCATCGACGCAGCCGCGCTGGCTCCGGCCGCGGGACGGCTGAGCGCATCCGACCGAGCGCATCCTGAGGTCACGCCTCGCTGCGCTTGAGCCAGACGATCTCGAGCGTCGCACGCAGGCGAAAGCCCATCGCCATGTAAAGCCCCGCTGCCGCCGCATTGTCAGGGAAGACATGGAGCAGCGGAACCGAGCCGGCGTCGAGTGCGTGGGCGACCAGGCGCGCCGTCACCGCCCGGGCCAGGCCGCGGCGCCGGTGGCCGGATTCCACGGCGATCGCGCTCAGTTCATGGAACCCGGCGAAGCGAAACCGCACGCCGCCCATCGCGACCAACGCACCGGCCTTCCGGACGCCGACGAACCGGCCGAGGCGATGCGTCGCGGGGCCAAAGGGACCCGGCTTGGCACTGGCGGCGAGAGCGCGCATGGCGGGCGCATCGGCCTCGACCAGCTCGACAGCGTCTGCTTGCGTCGCCGGCGGCGGCTCGGGACGATCCCAGACCATCTGCAGGATCGGCTTCCTGAACGTTTGCGTCCAACCGGTCGGGACCGGCTCGCCGGCCGGTCGGAACAGCCGCGCCTCGACCGCGCCGTCGAGGATCTCTCCCATGTCGGACAGGGCATCGGGCGACATGGTGCGCAGCGCGAAGAAGGGCGCCGCCTCGGGCGGGAAGCGCGCCGCGTCGCGCCGGCGGACGGCGATCGCCGCTTGATCGGTCGTCAGCGCCGACCAGACCGGATTGTCGAGGACCGACATGCGGTCGGCACCCTGGGCCGTCGCAGCGCCCGCCGCTCCGGCGCGCCTCATGGAGCCATCGGGGTGCAGAGCTCGACCAGGAAACCGTTGCCGTCGCGCACATAGGCGACAGTCTGGCCCCATGGCTTGGACGTCGGCGCCGCGACCGTCCAGGCGCCGGCACCGAGCGCCCTGGCGTAGGCAGCCTCGACATCAGCGGTTACCAGCGCGACCTCAGCGCCCGCCGGCTCGCCGTCGCGCCGGTTCGGGCGGGCGCGCACGCCGTTGGCGGCGGCCAACGTCTCGTCGGCGAAGGCCAGCGCCGTCGCCCCGGTCTCCAGCTCGCCGT
>JAEULF010000205.1 GCA_016793965.1 Alphaproteobacteria bacterium
CGACGCGGTGATGACGCGCGCAGCGGCGGTGAAGGCGTTCTGGTAGAGGATGAGGTTCGACAGCTCCTCGTCGATGTTGACGCCGCTGATCCCCTCGATCCGGTTCTCGAGCTCGTTCACGACGTTGTCGCGGAAGCTCACGTCGTCGGCGTTCAGCGACGCGCGCGTCGCGTTGTCCGAGAGGATGCGCGACGCGTACTCGGTGATCGTGACGTTGAGCGCGGGCAGGTTGCCAGCGGCGCTGAACGCCGTGGTGTCGAGGAAGGCCTGGGCCAGGCCGGGGAACAGCCGCGCGTTCGTCGCGTCGGTCGCGAGGTTGTGCTGCCCGACCAGGCCGCCGTTGTTGCCGGAGGTGAGACCCGTCAGTTGCGTGGTCAGCCGGGCCTGGGTCGGCAAGCTGGCAGCCGTCACCTGCGCATCGTCCACGACGGACCCGTTCAGGCGCGCGCGCGCGACGAGCGAAGCGTCCTGGACGATGGCCGAGTTGACCGCGATGCTCTGAGACGCGCTAAAGGCCGCCACGCCGGTCCCGACGACCGAGTCGACGAAGAAATCGTTCAGGCCGAAGTAGTGCGAGAAGCCCTTCACGTCGTCGGAGAACCCAAGGATCGCGGCATTGCCGGTGGCCGGCGTCTCCGCAATCGAGATGTCGCGCCCCAGCGAATCGACGATCTCGATCTTGTAGCCGTCCTGCTCGACGATGCGTGCCTGCAGGACGCCCGTGCCGTAGGCCGCCGTGGCGAACGCCGTGTTCAGCGAGTTGGCGACGCCCTGGAGCGATGTCGTCGTCGGGTCGAAGGTCACGGGCGGCGCGATCGAGACGCCGCCGATGCTGAGCGCCAGCGAATGGTTGCCCGAGAGCGTGTCGCGCTTGTCGAAATAGGCCAACGGCTCGGTGTTGGCACCGCTCAGCGGGAATCCCTTGGACTGCAGCGACGCCGCCTGCGCCGGGCCGCGCGCCCCTACGTTGGCGAGGCCGAGCTGCGACGCGACGACGCTGCCGCCGACGTCCGACACCGCAACCGGTCCCAAGCCGGCATTGGCGCCGAGGGTCGGGCCGGAGATCCGCACCCGAGCGTTCCCGTCCACCAACTCGACTGTCGCGGTCACACCAGCCGCCGTGAGGGCAGCGTCGCCGTTCACTGCGGCGGCAAGGCCGGTCAGCGTCGTGACGGCAGCGACGGAGATGTTGCTGATCAAGGTGCCGGTGCTGGTGCGGAAGTCCAGCGTGCCGCCCGCTGTCAGAACCGCCTGCGCTCCTGAGGACGCGGCGATCGTGCTGACCTGCCCGCGCAGGCCCAGCCGATCCACGAGATCGCTCGTGCCGCCGAAGGTAAGCCGGCCGCCGGTGTTCGAGGTGACTTGCAGGAACCGGTCGGTGCCGCCGCTGTTGGTCTCGACCCGGGCCGTGACGCCGGGAACCTGCGAGTTGATGAGGTCCGCGATGTCCTGCGCCGAGAGCGCGGTGTTCGGCACGTTGACCGTCCCCACGAGAGCCCCGGCGGCCGTGCTGATCGTCATGGTGCCGGCGACGGTCGCGGTGATCGGCACGGCGGCGACGATGTCCACGCTCTGCGACACGAAGTTGGGCGATTCGATGACGACGCCCTGCGTCGAAGAGGTCGCGGTGATCGACACCTTGCCCGTCGCGGTGTCGTATGCGGCGGTGGCGAAGCCGGTCATCAGCGCGTTGAACTCGGTGACGACCTCGCTCAAGTCGAGGTTCGCGCCGCTGTTCGCGCGCAGTGCGTCGAGGTCGAGGGTGCGCGTGCGCACGACCTGCCCGGCCACCGACGAGGGTTCGCGCTCCACGACGGCGATGCGGAGCAGCCCCGTGCCGCTGAACAGCGTCGCGTTAGAGGCGAGGACGGCCGGGTTGTTCGGCGCCGTGCCGCTCGGCACCTTGAAGGCGCGCGTGCCCGTCAGGTTGCTGGGAGGCGGATAGGCGGTGGCCGCGTTCTGGGCCGCGTTGATCTGGTCGCGCAGGGTGCGGGCCAGCTCGTCGATCTGGTCTTGCAGCGCCGGGATGACGGTGTCGCGCGCGTCGATCAAGCCCTTGATCTCGCCGCCCAGAACGCGCGACGTCACGTCGTTCCCGGCATTGGTGACGTCGCCGACGAACAGGCCGCCGATCGCCCCGGCGAGGCCGGGCGGCGGCACGGTGTCGATGTCGTACTGGAGGCCCGAGGAGAGCAAGTTCGCCGTCGCGTGCGTCACAGTCTGAGCATCGACGTCGAGCAGGACCCTGCCCGCGCGGGTCGAGATCGCGACATCGCCCTCCGGGCGCTCGAAATACGAGATGTCGATCAGCTCGGACAGGCGGTTGAGCGCCACGTCGCGCTTGTCGCGCAGGTCGCCGCCGTCCTGGCTGAGCGCCACGTCGCGCGAGATCTGGACGTTGTAGGTGTCGATCTGCTGCAGCAGGCCGTTGATCTCGTCGACACGGGTGCCGATCTCCGTGTCCGCCTTCGACCGAAGGTCCTGCATCCGCTCATAGGCGACGTTCAGCTGGCGCGCGGTCTCCTGCGCGATGTTGACGATGTTCTTGGCCGCGAACGTGTCCTGCGGGTTGATGGCCAGCACCTGCATCGCGTTGTTCAGGCTGGTCATCTGGTGCGCGATGGAGTCGCTGCTCTGCGGCGAGCCGAACAGGTCCTGCAGCTGCGTGTAGTAGTCCTTCAAGGTCTCGTTGGCCTTCAGGCCCGAGAGCTCGTTGCGCCGGTCGCGCATCATGTACTCGTCGACGTTCCGGATGATCTTCGCCAGCTGCACGCCGGCGCCGCGGCCGTCGAGGACGAGCGACTCCAGCCCCGGGATCTTGCGAGTGTATCCCTCGGTGTTCGCGTTCGCGATGTTCGACGAGATGATGCCGAGCGCGCGCTGGCTCGTCTGCAGTCCCGTCAGGGCATTGTGGAGGGCTGCGATCGTCATCTGGAATACCTTTCCTTGCCGCCGCCTCGGTTCGCCTGTCCGCCGGCCCCTTTGCCGGCGCCGCCCGCCTGCCCGTCCCCCTCCGAGAGACAGGCCGCCGGACGTGGTTCCTTACAAGTCCCGTGCCGCCTCAAACCCGCTCCTCGACGCCGAGGGAGACGCGCACTGTCGGGTCGCGCCTGGCCGCATTGTCCATGCGGCCGATGCGCGTATAGGTCGAGGTGGCGCCGCCGTAGTGCTCCTCGGCCGCTTCCTTGATCGCCACCAGCAGGCGCTCGTTCGCGTCAGCCGCCGCGCGCAGCATCCGCGCGTTCTCCGACACGATCATCGTCACCCACTCGCCGGCGGCGCGGACCTCGTCCTTGCGCAGCTCGGGCAGCGCCGCGAACACGTCGCGGCGCCGGTCGAGCCGCTTGAGCAACGTGCCGTAGTAGTTCGCCACCGCCGCCTTCTGCTCCATGACCGGCACGATATCGACCGGGCGCATCGAGCACAGCAGCTCGGTCTCGCGCGAGGTGATGTCGATCAGGTCGACGGCCGCGTTCAGCACCTCGTCGACGCTCGCTTCGAACTCCATCGCGTTCTCCTCAACCTTGCGCCCGGGCGAGGCTCGTCCGGATCAGGGCCGCAGTCCGCGGGGCTGGCGCCACGCGGCCGGTCCCTGGCCCGGAGAGGTCGTGCCGTCGCCCTCGGCCTGCGCCCTGATGGCGCTGCCTGCGCGCTCATAGGCGACCACCTTGGAGACCGCCATCTTGGCCGCCTCCTCCGCCGGAACTCCCTGCGCCTTCAGCATGTGGCCCATGACCTGGTCGGCCACGCCGACGCCGCCGGACCGCGCGATGTTGCGGCCCATCTCGATGAACATGTGCTCGCGCCAGATGCCCTCGCCGAAGCCGCCCTGGAACATGCCGTCGGTCTTCAGCCCCTTGAACATGTGGCTGATCCTCTCCGAGATGAACACCGCCTCGAACTCCTCGGAGGTGCGCCTGACGGCGTTCGGGTCGGCCTGCTTGCCGGGCTTGCCGGCCGGTCGCGCCTGGCCGGCGTCCTGCGCCGCGGACTTCAGGCGCTCCAGCTTGCCCTGGCCAAGGGCTGCGTCGGCTTGGAGGCCAATGTTCGGTGCGAGCGCGTCCGCCATCACATGATCTCCAGCTCGGCCTGCATGGCGCCCGACGCCTTGATCGCCTGCAGGATCGAGATCATGTCGCGCGGCCCGATGCCGAGAGCGTTGAGGCCGTTGACGAGGTCCTGCAGGCTGACGCCTTCCTGCACGATGCCGAGGCGGCGCTCCGCCTGGTCGTCGACCTGGATGTCCGTGCGCGCCGGGGTCGTGGCGCCGGGCGTGACGACGACGGCGCCGCCCGGCGTGACCGTCTGGGTCGGCGCGCCGACCGAGGCCGGCGTCTCGGTGATGCGGACCGTCAGGTTGCCCTGGGCGACGGCGACCGTGCTGATGCGCACGTTCTCGCCCATGACGATGATGCCGGTGCGCTCGTCGATCACGACGCGCGCCATCTGGTCCGGCTCGACGCGGAGCTGCTCGATGTCGGTGAGCAGCATCACGACGTCGCCGCGGTAGCTCGGCGGCACCTGCACCACGACGGTGCCGGGGTCGGTCGAGCGCGCGGCCGGCTGGCCGAGGAAGGCGTTGACGGCGGTGGCGACGCGGCGCGCCGTCGTGAGGTCGGGGTTGCGCAGCGCGATCTTTACGCTCTCCAGCGAGGCGAGCTCGAACTGCACCTCGCGCTCGATGATGGCGCCGTTCGAGATGCGGCCGGAGGTCGGCACGCCGCGCTGCACGGTCTGCTGCTGGCCCTGCGCCTGGAACCCGCCGGTCGTCACGTTGCCCTGGGCGACGGCATAGACCTCGCCGTCGGCGCCGAGGATCGGCGTGACGAGGAGCGTGCCGCCGTTCAGGCTGGTGGCGCTGCCGATGGCCGAGACCGTGACGTCGATCCGCGTGCCGTGCCGGCCGAAGGGCGGCAGCACTGCGGTCACCATCACGGCGGCCACGTTCTTGGCCTCGAGGTCCGGGCTGCGGGCGGAGACGCCGAGCCGCTCGAGCATGCCGATCAGGCTCTCTCGCGTGAACACCGAAGCGCGCTTCAGGTCGTCGCCGGTGCCAGCCAGGCCGACCACCAGGCCGTAGCCGATCAGCTGGTTCGCGCGAACGCCCTCGAAGTCGGCTATGTCCTTGATTCGAGAAGCCGCGCCGGCAGTGACGGGAGCCAGCGCTACAGCAATGCCGAGCGCGGCGGTCAGGACGGCGGCGGACAGGCTACGGAGGGTCATGAGTGGACTCTCACCTTCTGGCTAGCCCCAGCACCAAGCGAAACGCATGCCAAGTGAGGCACGGGCCGGCGAACGACAATCGCCCGTGGCCCTGCCACCGCCGCGGGCGCGCGATCCGCGACGGGCCGCCTCGCCTGTCCGCCGCCCGGCAAGCCATGCCATGCGCTAGGCAAGTCTTGCCGAGAGGCGGACCGACGACGCGGCCGGCCTCGCCACTATGGCATCGCGTGCTTTATGGTAAGTGTACGCGACGCACGGGCACCGCCTCCGCCGGGCCACCGGACCGGAGGCACTGCCGGTCGCGTGGAGGACCTGATGAAAGTCGAGCGCCCTGGAGCAGCCCCCGGCGCAGCCGCCGGCCGCGTCCGTCGCCCTACCGGGGCGACAGGGGG
>JAEULF010000251.1 GCA_016793965.1 Alphaproteobacteria bacterium
GCGCTCGAGCACCGCGTTGGTCGCGACCGTCGAGCCGTGGCCGAGGTCCTCGATGCGCTTGAAGTCCAGGCCGGCGGATTCGATCGAGTTGAAGGCCCCGATGTCCGGGCTCTTGGGCGTGCTGCGGACCTTGGTGACGACGACCGCATCGCCGTCGAAGGCCACGAGATCGGTGAAGGTTCCGCCGACTTCGACGCCGACTCGCATGCGCTCTGTCTCCTCTCAATCCATCGTGCGTGGCAGGACCAGCGATATCCACGGGAACGCGATCAGCAGGGTCAGCGTGACGAGGTCGGTCGCGATGAACCAGCCCGCGCCGCGGAAGATGGTGGTGAGCGGCACCTGGCCGCCCAGCGTGCTCTTGATGACGAAGACGTTGAGGCCGACCGGCGGCGTCACCAGCCCGATCTCTAGCAGCTTGATGACGATGATGCCGAACCAGATCAGGTCGATCCCGGCGGCCTTCAGGATCGGGATGATGACCGGGGCGGTGAGCAGCAGAATGCCGATCGAATCGATGAAGCAGCCGAGGATCAGGTAGAGGGCGCAGATCATGAGGACGATCAGGAGCGGCGTCGTGCCGAGCGAGACGAGGGTCTCGGAGAGATGCGCCGGCACGCCCGTCAGGCCGAGGAAGCGGCTGTAGAGTCCGGCGCCGACGGCGATGATGAAGAGGGACGAGGTGCCCTCGGCCGACATGCGCACGGCGCGCCAGAAGGCGTCCCAGGTGAAGCTGCGGCGGCCGATGGCGACGAGCGCCGCGAGCGCGGAGCCGATGGCGCCGGCCTCGGTCGGCGTGAACAGGCCGGCATAGATGCCGCCGAGCACGCCGAAGATCAGCACGGGAAGCGGCCAGACCTCCCAGAGCGCATTGAGGCGCCCGGCAAACGACAGCCGCGCGCCGTCGTCGGGCGCCAGCGAGGGCTTCAACCTGCAGCGGACGATGATCATCGTGGCGAACATGGTCGCCGACAGGATGCCTGGCAGGACGCCGGCGACGAACAGCTTGCCGACGGAGGTGCCGGCGAAGACGGCGTAGACGACCATGAGGATCGAGGGCGGGATCAGCGAGCCCAGCGTGCCGGCCGCGGCGACGCATCCCGTGGCGAGGCCGGCGTCGTAGCGGCTCTTCAGCATCTCCGGCACGGCGATGCGGCTCATGCCTGCGGCGGTCGCGACAGACGAGCCGGACGCAGCGGCGAAGAGCGTGCACGCTGCAACCGAAGCCACCGCCAAGCCACCGGGCAGCCCGGCCAAGGCCGATCGCATGGCGCCGAACAGGCTCGCGGTGAGCTTGGTCTCCGTGCAGATGAAGCCCATCAGCATGAACATCGGCACGGCCGAGAGCGACCAGTCGCCGATCAGCTCGAACGGGACGGTCGATAGCAGCGACAGCGACACCTTGATGTTGGCGATCGCCATCAGGCCGGCGAAGGCGATGCCGCCGAGCGCCACGCCGATCGGCACCCGCAGCGCGATCAGCGTCAGGACCACGCCGAAGCTCAGGTATCCGATGGTCAGCTTGTCCATGACCGGCAACTCGCTACTGCCAAGGAATTGCGGCATCGCAGGGCAAGCCGCGCCCGCCTGGGGGCAAAGAGGTCACGAATCCGCAGCAGTGTCACTGATGCCCCCGGTTGGGGAGATTTACCCGTGGCTCGCTCTAGAGTATGCATAGGCAAAAGGCAGAGTCGCCGTCCGCGTCAGAATGGGGCAACCCATCGAATATCACGGCCGGTGAAAGTTTGTCTTGTTTTTTTCAGTCGGGGCCGGGGCAACGGGAGTGCTCGGTCCAAGGCGGATCTGCGCAACCAGGAGAAGACGATGGCGCTACACCAGGCCGTGCTGCGCGCACCAGAGCCGACCCTCGATGAGCTGTCCCACGAATGGGTCGGCAAGCAGGTCCGCGAGCTTCGCAAGGTGCGCGGCTTGACCTTGAAGGAATTGTCGCTGAAATCCGGCCTGTCGACCGGTTTGCTGAGCCAGATGGAGCGCGGCATATCGGCGCCGAGCATCCGGTCGCTCCAGGCGCTCGGTCGCGCGCTTGAGGTCCCGGCGAGCTGGTTCTTCCATGATCGGCACGCCCAGCCGGCGCATGAGCGCGACGTCATCGTGCGGCGCGGCACCGGCCGCCAGCTCTCGTTCGACGAGGACGGCTTCCGGAAGGAGCTCGTGACGCCGGACCTGTCCGGCGCGCTCGAGGCGCTCATCGTCACCATCGATCCCGGCGGGTCGTCTGGAGTCGAGCCTTACAGCCACTCCGGCGAGGAGATCGGCTACGTGCTCGATGGCGAGATCGAGCTCTGGGTGGCGGACAACCACTATCGCCTTCAAGCCGGAGACTGCTTCCGGTTCGCGAGCACCAACATGCACCGCTTCGCCAACCCCGGGCAGAAGGAAGCCCGGGTGCTCTGGGTGATCACGCCGCCCTTCTATTGACCGGGCGAAGCCGTCCCGGCCGGGCGCTGCGCCCGGTCAGGACGGCGGGCGAGCGGCATCGGCAGGCGTGCCGCGGAAGCTCGCAGCGCGCGAGTCCGAGGCCGTGCACGCGCGCGCCACCGCGTGCGCCGTGAAAAGGGCGGCCGCCTTGAGCTCGGTCGCGGCGATCTTGTCAGCCGTGTCGGCTGGGGTCAGGACATAGCGAAGGTTCGAGCCGGGCTGATCGAACCCGGCCACGAGGCGGAACGCCGGAATGCCCGCCGCCGCGAAGTTGGCATGGTCTGAGTTGACCATCAGCGGGCGGTGCAGGCCGATGGGCATGCCGCAGGACGCGGCGATCTGGGAAAGGAACGCCTCGACGCCCGCGAAGCCGCTCGTCAGCGCGCTGAGCTTGGTGCTGCCGGCGACGGAGTCCAGGTTGACGTTGAGGACGATGCGGTCGCGATCGGCCTGGCTGAGGCCCTCCACATAGGCCTTGGACCCCGTCAATGCCCATTCCTCGACGTTGAACAGCGCGACGCGCAGCCCGCGCCGGAAATGCGGCACCAACGGCGCCAGCGCCCGGGTCACGGCGAGGACGACGGCCAGGCCGGACGCGTTGTCCATGGCGCTCGCCGCGAGGTCGTGGCCGTCGATGTGCGCGGAGAGCACCACCCAGGAATCGGTCTCGCCCGGGATCTCTGCGATCAGGTTGTCCGCGGACGCCGCGCCTTCCTCCGCTTCGATGATGATCCGCGCCCGCGCGCCGTCGGCGAGCAGGGTGGCCGATTCATGAGAGATCCCGGCGCCGGGGATGCCGGGGCCGCCGGCGCGGCCTGAAGAGCCGGCGACCGGACCGATGCCCGGAAGATGCGCGCCGATCAGGAACCCTACGGCGCCATGATCCATCGCCATCTGCATCTTCCGCCGCCGGTGAACATGGCCGCTGGCGAACATGTACTCGTGCCGCACGAGGGCGATGCGACCGCGCAGCGCTGCGGCATGCGCCGCGAAATCCTCGGGCGTGCCGCGCCCGAGGTCGACGACCTCGGCGGTGGCGCCGCGGGCGCCCGTGACATGCGAGCCGACGAGGGGCTGCGCCTGCAGAAGGTCGGCCCGGCTCGCGCCGATCCGCTCGACCGTGCAACGCTTGCTGCGCCATCCGGCGTAGGCGACGGGGTGGCGGCGCACGGCTTGCCCGCTGGCATCGGCCAGGCGCTTCTCCAGCCAATCGACGGCCGCGCGCTCGGACTGCGTGCCGCTCAGGCGGCCGCCGAGGGTGCAGAGGCTCAGCAGGTCTCCATGCAGCCCGCCATCGAGCCACAGCAACCCGAGGGATTCAGCGATTCGCGTCTCGATCATGGCCCGCCCCTGCGCGACCGCGGCGGTCGATGCCGCGATGGGAGGGCCGCGACCCTAACATGCGCCGCGCTCTATCCAAGAGCGAAGGCGCTTCCGGCGCTGCCGCCGGGTGCGGTCAATCCGCGTGGCCGGCCACGCCCTTCGTCAGGAGCCGCGCGACCACGTTGGCGAGTTGCTCTCCGGAGACCGGCTTGGCCACGGTCGCGTCGGCGCCAAGGCCCTTGGCGAGGTCGAGGACCGTTCGCGCGCCCACCCGGCCCTGGCGGCCCGCCAGGGCGAGGACGATCGGGCGCTCGCGGCGCTCGCCGCACAGGCGCCGGATCACGTCCAGGCCGTCGAGATTGCGCGCGCGGATGTCGGCGACGACCAAGTCGCTGTCGCCGAGGCTCTCGAGATCGGCGGGCGCCGCGCTCGATTCCATGACCTCATGGCCGCGCTTGCGCAGGGCCGCGCCGACGGTCGCCCGCTCGGCTTCGTCCTCGTCGATGACGTGAACCCGTGCCATGCCGTCCTCGCTTCCTGCCACAGGGCTGCTGCGAGGATCAGCGTGCGGTCCCGACATTGCTCGCGAATGTTCGGCGTGTTTCCGAATGTTTCAGGGCGCCACGGGCGAGGGCTGCGGCTGCGCGGCAACGGCGGCGCCGATCTGGTCGTTCACGGCGGCCAGCAGCTCGGTGTCCAGGAACGGCTTGTTGAGGACGGCATCGGCGCCGAAGGCCTTGGCGGCGCCGAGCGGCGACCAGGAGCGCGCCGGCAGGGAGCCTCCGGACATCGCGATGATGCGCGGCCGATCCGGTTGCCGGGTCAACGAGAGCACCAACTCCATGCCATCCGCGACCGGCATGAAGATGTCGGTCACGATCAGGTCGAAAGTCGATTCGGCCAGGAGGTCCAGCGCAGCCCGCCCGTCGGTGGCCAGATCCACCGCGTGGCCGGCGCGCTGGAGGATCCGGCTGACCAAGCGGCCCGTCGGTTCGTCGTCCTCCACCACCAAGATGTTCGCCATGTCGAGGACCGTCAGCGCCAGGGGCAGGGATGCGCGATTGATCTGGCGCATTTGCGCCGCGAACGCGCTGCGGTTCAAGCCGGGCCGGCGGGCTAGTTCGATCCGCCTCCCGCTGCCATGCGCACTATGCCTTTTGGCCGGGCGGCCGGGCTTCGACGAGCGCCAGCGGGTTGACGCGGCCGGCGCTGCCGCCTAGATGGCGACGGAGCGCCTCCAGCGCGCTCCGGCAAGCGGCGTCAGGGTGCGGGCGCGAAGGGTGGGCCAGTGACTGAGGAACCGACCGTCGGTCGGAGCGAGCTGCCGGAGCGGCTGATCCTGGTGGTCGATGACGACGCGGCCGTCGCGAGGATCGTCGAGCGCGTCCTCGCGACCGGCGGGCTGAGCGCGATCTCCGTCGGCTCGGCGGACGAGGCGCGCCGCGCGGTGGAAGCCGGCGGCATCGGCCTCGCCATCGTCGATCTGACGCTCCCGGACGGCGACGGCCTGGTGCTGACCCGCTGGATCAAGGAGCATACGGACCTGGGCATCCTGATCCTGAGCGCGCGCGGCGACACGACCGAGCGCATCGTCGGGCTCGAGATCGGCGCCGACGACTTCCTGGGCAAGCCGTTCGAGCCGCGCGAGCTGCTGGCGCGGGTGCGGGCCGTGTTGCGCCGGACGAAGCCGCGCCCGTCGCCGCTTAACCCTGATTCCCGCGCCGACGACGAGTGCATCTACGAGTTCGACGGGCTGAAGCTCAGCGTCGATCGCCGCACCTTGCATGATCGCGGGGGCAATCCCGTCGAGCTGACGAACGCGGAATTCGGTCTCCTGCGCGCCCTCGTCGAGCACCCGAACCGCGTTCTGTCCCGCGACCAGCTGCTCGACCTGACGCATGGCGAGAGGACGTCGGCGTTCGATCGCAGCGTCGACGTTCAAGTCGCGCGCTTGCGCAAGAAGATCGAGCGCGCTTCCGCCGAGCAGCAGGTGATCAAGACCGTGCGCGGCGCCGGGTACATACTCGCCGCGAAGGTGCGGCGCGGCGCGCCGGCGCCTCGTTGACCCAGGAGGGCAACGGCCGGGTCCGGCCCGTCGCCCGAGCAGAGAGGATGCCATGCCCAAGACGGTGCCGACGGAGATCGAGGCCCTGGCCGATGCCGAGCTCTATGCCGGGCCATGGACCTTCATGGGCGCGCCTGCAGCGACGGACGCGCGCGCGGCAAAGGCGGCGATCCTGGGCGTGCCCTACGACGCCGGCATCCATCCCTTCCGCGTCGGCTCGCGCCAGGGGCCGACAGCGATCCGCGAGCAGTCGCGGTTGATCAGGCGCTTCGACCCGGACGTCGCCGACTTCGATCCGCTGGCGCGCCTCGGCGCGGTCGATTGCGGCGACGTGGCGCTGCTGCCCGGCCGGCCTATCGAGGCCTTCCCGCGCATCGAGGAGGCGGTCTGGCGCATCGTCAGGCACGGGGTCGTGCCCGTCACCATGGGCGGCGACGGCAGCATGTCGCTGCCGCAGATGCGGGCGCTCGCGCGCAAGCACCCCGGCCTCGCCTGCCTGCATGTCGACGCGCACACCGACTGCTACGACTACGGCCCGCCGGAGCCCTACACGCCGGCCAACCAGTTCGCGCATGCGGCCGACGAGGGGCTGCTGGATGCGAAGGCGTCGATCCATCTCGGGCTGCGCGGCCCGACCTATTGCTCGGGCGTCATCCAGATGGCGACCAAGCGCGGCTACGAGGTCATCACCCAGACTCAGTGGGCGGCGCGCGGCACCGACGCGGTGCTGCGCCATGTGCGCGAGCGCTTGGCCGGGCGCAAGGTCTATCTCTGCTTCGACATGGACATCTTCGACCCGTCGGTGGCGCCGGGCGTGGCAACGCCGACCTGGGGCGGCATCTCCGCGCGCGAGGGCATCGACCTGATGCGGGCGCTGGCCGGGCTCGACATCGTGGCGGTCGATGTCAACACGGTCAGCCCGGCGCAGGACCTCAACGGCCTGACCGCCCATCTCGCCGCAACGATCATGTACGAGGGGCTGGTCCTCGTCTGCCGCAAGCTCGGGCTGGACCGGTAGGGGCCCTAGGCGGCCGCCTTCCGGAACGGCATGTCCTGGCGGAAATAGCGGAACGCCTCGAGCTTGCCGCGCAGCTCCGCGGCGGCGTCGCGCGACAGCGGCACCAGCGGCGGGAACAACGAGAGCCAGCTGGCGTCGCCGGTATGCCAGGCCATGATCTGCTTGAGCGCGGCGACCAGCGGGTACTTCTGGATGGTCTGGCGGATCTCCTTCAGCTCGGCGTCGAGCGCCGCACGCCCGGCGGGGTCTGCCTTGGGGTCGGCCTTCAGCATGGCAGCGGCGAGCCGCGCCGTGACGTTGGTCGAGGCGGAGATGCAGCCGGCGCCGCCGGCCGCCAGGTTGCGGGTCAGCAGCTCCTCCGAGCCGGAGAAGCAGCGGAAGCCCGGGAAGGCCTTGATCATCGCCTCGGTGTTCGCCCAGTCGCCCGAGCTGTCCTTCATGCCGGCGATGCGCGCGCCGAAGGCGTCGCGCAGGCGGCCCACCAGCCCCTGGGTGATCGGCACCGCGGCCATCTGCGGGAAGTGGTAGAGGAAGAGGCGCAGCTCCGGCGCGGCGACCGCCTTGGCGATCCCGGCGAAATAGGCGAACAGCCCGTCCTCTGCTGGGTTCTTGTAATAGAAGGGCGGCAGCACCAGCACGTTGGGATAGCCGGCCTCGACGCAGCGCTGGGTCAGCAGGATGGCGTCGCCGAGGCTGCAGGCGCCGGTGCCGATGATCGCGCGCTCGCCGGGAATGCCGGCGCGCTTCAGCGCGCCGGGCACCTGCAGCCGCGCCTCCATCGGCAGCGAGTTGCCCTCGCCCGTCGTGCCGAGCGGCGCCACGCCGTCGCAGCCGTTCGCCAGCAGCCATTGCGCGTGGCGGACCAAGCGGTCGAGATCGGGGCCGCCGTCCGCCCG
>JAEULF010000332.1 GCA_016793965.1 Alphaproteobacteria bacterium
GAAGGCGCAGGACATGCAGCCGAAATACGTCGAGATCGTGAAGAAGGGCGGCCTGCCCGCGCTGGCCCAGAGCCTGGCGAGCGAGCCGGCGGTGCGGCGCGACTACTTCTTCCGCTGCGGCGTCGCCGGCTGGATCGGCACGACGCGCGAATGGACGGGCAAGCTCGCCTTGCTGCTCGACCATCTCGACAAGGGCGGGCTCACGCCGGACATCGTGGTGACGATCGACGAGGTGATGGCCGAGGTGCTGGACGGCGCGGATTCCGTGAAGGAGGTGCTGGGCGCCCAGCGCGACCTCTCCGGCGCGCTCCGCACGGTGACGCAAGTGGCGTCAGGCCACTACGTCGGCCTGCGCGGCGCGCCGCCGCTGCTCGAGCGCATCACCAAGGCGCTGAAGCGCGGCGACATGCCGCTGACCCAGGGCGTGCTCTACGAGCGCGTCCAGCGCGCCTTGAGCGGCATCCAGCAGCTCACCCGCGAGGGCAGCGGCGACACCGAGAAGGCGGCGTTCAAGGGGCTGGTCGCGGACCTCTGCCTGCAGGGCGTGATGTCAGGCGGCCCGGACGTCGCCGTCGGCGTCACCAACCGCGCGCGCATCGTGCTGGCGCAGGGCAACGACCTGACGGTGGACAAGGCGATCCAGGAGGTCGCCAAGCTGCTGCCGTCCGGCGGCGCGCGCCTGTCCTACCTGCTCGAGCTCGGGCGCTCCTCGCTCGCCGGCGGCGACCACGGGCAGACGATCGTCAAGCACCTGGATGCTGCCGTGCCGGCCCTGCCCGCTGGGCGCGCCCTCTTCCCGGAGAAGCTCGACGCGCCGGCCGTGCAGCGCGCCGCCGGCGCATTGCGCGCCGTCGCAGCAGCCGTCGCCCTGGAAGGCGCTTGGAAGTCGGCGGTCGGAGCCAAGCTGCAGGGCGTCTGACGCCCGGGCCGCACCGGTCCTGACCGCCCTGCGCCTGGTGCCTGATCCGGCGCGTCGACGGCCAGCGTCCCCCCGATCCTGCACGCTGGCGCCCTGACCGCACGTCCCCTGACCGCACGTTCCCTGGCCGCACGTCCCCAAACCGCCCGTCCCCTGCCCGCCGCACCGCGTTCCCTGCACGAGACCGACCGATCATGGCTGCTGCCCCCAGCGCACCGACCGCCGATCGCGAAGGCGACGCCCTGCTGCCGGCCGGGTTGCGCGACCTGCTGCCCGAGGAGGCCGGGCTGGAGGCGCACGTCATCGCGACGCTGCTCGCGCGTTTCGCGGCCCAGGGCTACGAGCGCGTGGCACCGCCGCTCGTCGAGTTCGAGTCCGGCCTGCTGGCGGGTCTCGGCGCCGCGCACGCGGCGCAGGTGTTCCGCCTGATGGACCCGGTGTCGCAGCGCATGATGGGCCTTGCCGCCGACATGACGCCGCAGGTCGTCCGCATCGCCACGACGCGACTCGCCCGGGCGCCGCGCCCGCTGCGGCTCTCCTATGCCGGCCAGGTGGTGCGCGTGCGCGGCACGCAGCTCCGCCCGGAGCGCCAGTTCGGCCAGGTGGGCGCCGAGCTGATCGGCGCAGAGGGCATCGAGGCCGATGCGGAGGCCATCCTGCTCGCCGCTGAATCCCTCGCCGCCGTCGGCGTCGCCGGCCTGTCGATCGACATCGCGATGCCGCCGCTCGTGCCGCAGCTCGGGCGCGCCCTTGCCCTGCCGGAGCCGCAATCGACGGCGCTGCGGGAAGCGCTCGACCGCAAGGATGCCGCCGCCGTCGCCGCCGCGGCAGGGCCTGCGCATGGCGATCTCTTCCTCGGGCTGCTGCGCGCCGCCGGCCCTGCCCAGCGCGCCGTCGCGGCGCTCCAGGCGTTGCGCCTGCCCGGCCAAGCGGCCTTGGAGGCGGCAGCGCTGGCGGCCCTCGTCGACCGCATCCTCGCCGCTGCGCCGCACGCGACCTTCACCGTCGATCCGGTCGAGTTCCGCGGCTTCGCCTACGAGGAGGGCGTGGCCTTCACGCTCTTCGCGCGCGGCGTGCGCGGCGAGCTCGGCCGCGGCGGCCGCTACCGCGCGGGCGGCGAGCCCGCGACCGGGTTCACCATCTTCACGGACACGCTGCTGCGCGCAGTCCCGCCGCTGCCGGCGCCGCGCCGCGTCTACGTCCCTCTCGGTGCGCCGCTCGACGCGGCGCGACGGTTGCGCGCCGAGGGCTGGACGACGATCGCGGGCATGGCCGTCGAGCCGGACGCGCGCGACCAGTCCGAAGCCGCGCGGCGGCTCGGCTGCGACCATATCTGGCGCGACGGCGCGCCGCGACCCCTCGCGCCCGCAAGCGCGACCTGACCGGAGGCCGAGATGGCTCATGTCGTGGTGATCGGCTCCCAGTGGGGCGACGAGGGCAAGGGCAAGATCGTCGATTGGCTGTCGGAGCGCGCCGACGTCGTCGTGCGCTTCCAGGGCGGCCACAATGCCGGGCACACGCTCGTCATCGACGGCAAGACCTACAAGCTCAGCCTGCTGCCCTCCGGCGTCGTGCGGCCGGGCAAGCTCTCGGTCGTCGGCAACGGAGTCGTCGTCGATCCCTGGGCGCTGCTGGACGAGATCGAGCGCATCCGCGGCCAGGGCGTCGAGGTTACGCCGCAGACGCTGCGCGTCGCCGAGAACGCGCCGTTGATCCTCCCGGTCCACCGCGAGCTCGACGCGGCGCGCGAGCGCGCGCGCGGCTCGGCCAAGATCGGCACGACAGGGCGCGGCATCGGCCCGGCTTATGAGGACAAGGTCGGGCGGCGCGCCATCCGGCTTTGCGACCTCGCAGAGCCGGCCGGGCTGGACGAGAAGATCAAGTGGCTCCTCGTGCACCACAACGCGCTGCGCGCCGGGCTCGGCGTCGAGCAGGTCGATGGGGCAGCGCTCAAGCAGAGCCTGCTCGATATCGCGCCGCGCCTGCTGCCCTTCGCCGACTGCGTCTGGCGCCGCCTCGACGAGGCGCACCGCGGCGGCCGGCGGATCCTGTTCGAGGGCGCCCAAGGCGTCATGCTCGACATCGACCACGGCACCTATCCCTTCGTGACCTCGTCCAACACCGTCGCCGGCTCGTCCGGCGTCGGCTCCGGGCTCGGCCCCGCGGCCCAGGGCTACGTCCTCGGGATCACCAAGGCCTACACAACGCGCGTCGGCTCGGGCCCGTTCCCGACCGAGCAGCAGAACGCCGTCGGCGCGCTGCTCGGCGACCGCGGCAAGGAGTTCGGGACGGTCACCGGGCGGCCGCGCCGGTGCGGCTGGTTCGACGCCGTGATGGTCCGCCAAGCCGTGCGCATCAGCGGCATCCACGGCATCGCGCTGACCAAGCTCGACGTGCTCGACGGTTTCGACGAGTTGATGGTCAGCACGGCCTATCGCTGGCGCGGCCAGATCATCGACCGCCTGCCAGGAGGAGAGACGGCCCAGGCCGAGGTCGAGCCGGTCTACGAGCGCATGCCCGGATGGCGCGAGAGCACGCGCGGCGCCCGCAGCTGGGCGGAGCTGCCGGCGGCGGCGATCAAGTACATCAGGCGCATCGAAGAGCTGATCGGCTGCTCCGTCGCGATGCTCTCGACCAGTCCGGAGCGGGAGGACACGATCCTGGTTCGCGATCCCTTTGCCAGTTGAGTAGTCCTTTCGGACTAAGACTTATTGCCTATAGACGGTGCAAGCCCTGCCATCCGGCCAGTCGACTCGATTCTTTTCGTGTTCCTCTGGCCGGTCATTTATAAGTTCGCAATCCGCAATGCGGTGTAGGGACCGGAGAGCCGGCCGCGCTGCCTCCCGCTGGGGCCGCGCCGGCAGGGCTGTCCTACAGCGACGGGGTGCGATGGCGGGCGGACTGATCCTTCTCGGCGACCCTGACGAGGAGTCCCGGTCGAGGACAGCAAAGCTGCTCCAAGACGCTGGCTATTCCGTCATGGAATTCGACAGCGGCGAGCAGCTGATCCAGCGGCTCGCCACGGTCGAGCCGTCGATGGTCATCCTGGACACTGCCCTCTACGGCCTCGACGGGCTGGAGGCCGTGCGCCGCGGCCGCGGCATGATCGGCGGCGGCAAGGTGCCGTTCTTCATCCTGACGGACAAGAAGACCCTCGGAGACGTGCGCGACGCGCTCGAAGCCGGCGGCCATGACTATTACTTGAAGGACGGCATCGACAAGCTGATGGCCCGCATCGGCCTCTGGCGCCAGGCGAAGATGCGGATGGAGATGGAGAGCCGCCGCCAGATGGCGGTGGGGCGCATCGACGACTTCCTCGAGAACGCGGCCGAGTACGGCGACATCCGCCACTACATCCAGACCCTCGACCGCGAGATCATGTCCGAGGTGCTCGACGACCTGCTGCCCGAGATCGAGGGGGACCTGCTTGGGCCCGAGCCGGCGCCGATCGCCGTGATGCCGCAGAAGCCTGCCATAGCTCCGCCAAAGGCCCCGCCGCCGGCCGCAGCGGCAGCACCGAAGGCCGCGCCGCCGCCGCCGCCCCGTGCGCCCGAGCCAGAGCCGGCGCCGAAGGCCGCGGCGACCGCTCCGGCCGCGCCGCCGCTGCCTGCCGCTGCCAAGGTGCCCCCGAAAGCGGCGCCTCAGCCCGCCAAGCCTGCCATGCCTCCGGCGCCTGCCGTGGCGCCCGCGCCGGGACCCAAGAAGGCCCCGGCTGCCGGCCAGGGAACGGGGCCCGAGGTGCGCTGGGGCGGAGCGGCCCAACCGGCGATCAAGGTGGCGCCGCTCGGCGGCGCGAAGGCGGCCAAGCCCGGCAATGGCGCCGCCCCGATCGCATCGCTCAAGCCGAATGGCAAGGCGCCGCACGAGTCTTTGAAGCCGACGACCCCGCCCGGCGTCATCAACCACGACGATCCTGCCGTCATGGATTTCTTCGACGCCCTGGACTCCGACCCCGGGAGCGCCGCCAAGCCTGGCGCGTGAGCCCGGACTGGCAGCCGGTGCGGCGTCACGGCACGGTCCGCCGCAAGGGAAATTTAACGAGACGAACCGTTCAGTAGCGTCACGGGGGCGACGAGCCCTCGCGCTGGCATAGCGTGCTAGCATGGCGTCGCGCGGGCACCGGTTCCCGCGCTATGAACCCGGTTGCAGGACGCACGGCGGCTGTCGCGCCGCGCGCGCTACAAGCCAAGGACGGGCGAGCATGGCGGTCCAGGACGACGTCGCCGACGGAATGCCGACAGCGGAAGAGCTGCCCGAGCGCGAGGAGCTCCACGTCGCGGAGACGACGCAGGGCAGCGGCGGCGCGATCATCGTCAACGAGCGCTTCGTCATCTCGACCGACAGCCCGCTGCCGGAGCTCAACTCGCCCTCCGCCTCGGCCTTCGCTTGCCGCGACATGGCCGACACCAATCACAGCCTGATGGCCCTGGTCTGCGACCAGAACCTGCCGCCGCGCGCCGAGGACCTGCACGCCTTCCGGCGCATCGAGCGCGACGTCATGCTGCGCCCGGTCGAGTGGGCGGTCACCGAGTGGCCGGGCACGGACTACAAGCGCTTCGTCCTCGTCGTCGACCGGCCGGCCGGCCGCCGCCTGGCGCATGCCGAGGACGAGATGTGGAAGGCGATGCCCGAAGAGCGGGTGATGCGCGGCGTGATCCAGCCGCTGCTCCCCGTGCTGAAGGACCTCAGCGACTCCGTCCTCGCGCACCGCTCCTTCCGCGTCGACAACATCTTCTACAAGGACGCCGTCACCGGCGAGATCGTCCTCGGCGAGGGCTTCTCGGCGCCGCCGGCGTTCCACCAGCCCGCGATCTACGAGCCCATCGACAGCGCGATGTGCGAGCCCGGCGGACGCGGCAGCGGCAGCATCGCCGACGACCTCTACTCGTTCGGCGTCGTGATGGCACTGCTGCTCACCGGCCGCAACCCGATGCACGGCAAGACGGCCGAGCAGGTCGTCGAGGCGAAGCTGCGCGACGGCAGCTACGCGTCGGTCGTCGGCGACTCGCGGATCACGCTGACCATGATGGAGCCGCTGCGCGGCCTGCTCACCGACGATCGCAACGAGCGCTGGACGGTCGCCGAGCTTGAGCTGTGGCTGAACGGCCGGCGCTTGACGCCGAAGCCGGCGAAGCTGCCCGCCCGCGCCCAGCGCGCCTTCAAGTTCGAGGCCGACGAGTACCTGACGGCGCAAGAGCTCTCCAACGGGCTGGCGCACAGCTGGACGGCCGCCACCCGGGTCGTCGCCAACGATCCGGTCGATGTCTGGCTGCGCCGCGGCCTCGAGGACGACACGCGCGCTGACGCCTACCTGTCGGCGATCCGCACGGCCGCCGCCTTCGGCGGGCGCCAGGGCATCGAGGACCGCATGGTGTCGCGCGCCCTCATGGTGCTCGATCCGGACTCTCCGGTGCGCTACCGCGCGATGGCCGCGCGGATCGATGCATTCCCCTGGCTCCTCATGACGCGGATGATGCAGGGCCAGGACACGAAGGACATCAACGAGGCCGTCCAGGCCAAGCTGCCGACGTTCTGGATCGACAACCAGGCCAACCAGCGCCCGGAGTACGGCGTCCTCAAGCGCAACTTCGAGACCATGTCGTTCATGCTCGGCCGGCTGACCGCCGGCTACGGCATCGAGCGCTGCCTCTACGACAACTGCCCGACCGTTCCCTGCCTGTCGCCGATGATCGACAAGCAGTACGTGCTCTCGGTCAACCACCTGCTCAAGGCGCTCGACGGCTGCGCCGTGGAGCGCGGCGGCAAGGGCGAGCCGATGGATCGGCACATCGCAGCCTTCATCGCGTCCCGCCTCAAGCATCCGACCGACACGCTGCTGCAGGGCCTGGCCAACGACCGCGACCAGGGCGCGCGACGCATGGCGACGATCCGGCTGCTCGCCGAGGTGCAGCAGTACACGAACGAAGAGACGCCGCCTGCCCTGGCGCAATGGGTGGTGCGCCTCGTCGGGCCGATCATCGACAGCTACCAGAACCGGCCGTTCCGCGACCGCCTGGCGCGCGAGGTCAAGAAGCTGTCTGAGAAGGGGTCCCTGATGGACCTCGCCTTCGCGCTCGAGAACACGACGCGGCGCGAGAAGGACAACGAGGGCTTCCGCGCCGCCGTCAACGAGTACTCTGAGGCGGAGTACGAGATCCAGCGCATCGAGGCCGGCGAGATGACCAAGCCCGAGGTGATCGAGCGAAAGGGTCAGGAGGTCGCCTCGATGGCGTCCGGCGTGCTGGCGGTGTTCGCGCTGATGTTCATCCTTCTCGTGCGCATCGTGATGGCAGGGGTGGGCTCGTGATCGCAGGCGCCCGGCGCTGAGCCGCCGGTACCGTACCTGCAGGAGGAAGAGTCGTGGGTCGTCGAGCGAAGAAATCTAGCCGCTACGGGATCGGGTTCTTCCTGAAGCTGGCGCTGTTCGTCGTCAGCCTGCCGTTCCTGTACACCACGTACATGGTCTGCCTGGCGATGCTCCTGCCGACCGGTGTCGCCTACATGGTCGATCGCGTGCCGCGCAAGTACCTCGCGCGCTGCGTCGGCGCCGTCAACATCTGCGGCACCTTCCCTGCCATCATCGCGCTGTGGACGCACGGGCTGAACTTGTCCGCCGCCAAGATGGTGCTGAGCGACGTCTGGTACTGGCTCTATGCCTACCTGGCGGCGGCGATCGGCTGGGCGCTCTTCACCGGCGTTCCGAAGCTGATCGCCTCATACGTGTCCATGAAGGCCAAGCGCCGCGTGCTGACGCTGCGCGAAAAGCAGGCGGCGCTGATCGCCGAGTGGGGCGAGGAAGTCGCGGCAGAGGTGCGGCGC
This sequence comes from Alphaproteobacteria bacterium, assembly GCA_016793965.1. Lineage (GTDB taxonomy): Bacteria > Pseudomonadota > Alphaproteobacteria > JAEULF01 > JAEULF01 > JAEULF01. Next base: position 7,739 of record JAEULF010000332.1, read on the forward strand.
GAGCAAGAGGGGATGCAGACCCAGGCGGCTGGCGACGGCGCCGAAGCCGGGGACGCGGCAACGGGAGAACCGTCCGGCCCCGTCGAGCCGCTCCCGGAGTTCGACTTGCCCGCGGGCGGCCCGGCCGCCCAAGCGGCGCGCTGACGCCGCGCCCTGCCCGCAGCGACAAGATCGCGACTTGCCGTGACCGAGAGCGCCGCCCTGATCGCTGCCGATGGGCCGGACGGCGTCCGCACGCTGACGCTGAACCGACCGCAGGCCCGCAACGCGCTCGCCACGCCGCTGCTCGTCGAGGTCGCCGACGCCCTCGACGCAGCGGCATCGGACGAGCGTGTCCGCTGCGCGGTCGTCACGGGCGGGCCGGAGATCTTCGCCGCCGGCGCCGACATCAACGAGATCGCCGGGAAAGACGCCCTGGCCGCGCTCGCCGACCCGCGCGCCGCCGTATGGGCGCGGATCCGCGCCTTTCCCAAGCCGCTCCTCGCAGCGGTGGAGGGCCTGTGCCTCGGCGGCGGGCACGAGCTGGCGCTCTGCGCCGACATCGTGGTGGCCGGCGCGGGCGCGAAGTTCGGGCAACCCGAGATCAACCTCGGCATCATCCCAGGCGCCGGCGGCACCCAGATGATCCCGCGCATAGCCGGGAAGTCGGTGGCGATGAAGATGATCCTTGCCGGCGAGTGGCTCTCGGCCGAGGAGGCCCGCGCTTGCGGCCTGTGCGCCGAGGTCGTCGAGAGCGGCAAGGCGCTGGCGCGCGCGCATGAGCTTGCGGCCAAGGTGGCGCAAAAGTCGCCCCTCGCCCTGCGGCTCGCCAAGGAGGCCGTGCTGCGCGCCTACGAGACGGCCCTCGCCGAGGGCCTCGCGCAGGAGCGCAAGTCCTTCGCGCTGCTGTGCGGCAGCGCGGACAAGCGCGAGGGCATCGCCGCCTTCAAGGAGAAGCGGGCGCCGCAGTTCAAGGGACGGTGAGCGGCAGCGGCGTCGAATGGCCGGGCGCTATGCCTTGATCGCCTCGACGTATCCCCGCCGCGCGTAGTCAAGGACCCGGTCGTCCCGGGTGATCAGCGTCGCTCCGGCAATGCGCGCCGTCGCGACGATCACGCGATCGGCCGGATCTTTGCGAAGGCGGCCGGGAAGGTTGCAGGATTCGACGGAGATCTCTGGCCTGAGCGGCACGAGCTCGACGCGCGAATCGGAGAGCGCGCCGGAGACCCAATCCGCGATCGTTGCGGAGAACTGGACATGGCCAAGTCTCGCCCGCATCGCCACCTCCCGGACTGAGATCGCGGGAACCATTGCGGGACCGCGGGCGAGCGAGTCCGCGATCGCGACCTGAGCCTGACGGCGCAGCGTCTGGTTGCCCTCCGCGAGCCAGATCCATGCGTGCGCGTCAAGGACGACGCGACCGCTCAGTGTCCGCCTCCCATTCGACGTCGACCGGAGAGACGATGTCGCCGACTGTCCTCACCGTCCCTTTCATGCAGCCGAAGATGTCCTTGGACGGCGGGTCGAGCGGCACCAGCCTCGCCACCGGCTTGCCGCGCTTGGTGATGACGTAGGGGCGGCGCTGCGCGGCCACCTCGTCGAGCAGCTTCAGGCACTCGGCCTTGAGCTTGCCGGCGGCGATCCGGCGGTCGGCCACCGTCGTCTCCATGGTCATGTGACCGTGGACATGTCACAGGAAGCTGTACGGGTCGATGTCGACCTGCACGCGCACGGCGCCGGGCAGCTTCACCGCCCGGAGCCAATCGCGCAGGGCCGGCTGCGGCGCCACGCCGCGCGCCGCCTTGACCAGGAAGCGGCGCCTGTGGCGGCCGCGCAGGACGGCGAGCGGCGCCGGCGCCGGGCCGAGGACGCGCAGCCCGTCCTGCCTCGGCGCCGCGGCAGCGAGCGCGCGCGCCGCGGCGTCGGCCATCGCGTCCGTCGGCGCCGACACGACGAGCGCCGCCAAGCGGCCGAAGGGAGGCAGGCCGTGCTCGGCACGCTGCGCCAGCTCGGCCGCCTGGAAGCCCTCACGGTCGCCGGAGACCATCGCCCGGATCACCGGATGGCGCGGCTCCCAGCTCTGCAGCAGGACGCGGCCGGGACGCTGGCCGCGGCCGGCGCGGCCGGCGACCTGGTGCAGGAGCTGCCAGGTGCGCTCGCCGGCGCGCAGGTCGCCGCCCGACAGGCCGAGATCGGCGTCGACCACGCCGACCAGGGTGAGCAGCGGGAAGTTGTGCCCCTTCGCCACCATCTGCGTGCCGATCAGTACGTCGAGCTCTTGCCGCTGCACCCGTTGGATCAACTCCGCGATCGCCTGCGGGCCGCCTATCTGGTCGCTGGTCATCAAGCCGATGCGGGCGCTCGGGTGGAGCGACTGCACCTCCTCGGCGACGCGCTCGACGCCCGGGCCGCAGGCGACCAGCGTGTCCTCCTCGCCGCAAGCCGGGCAGGCGCGCGGCCGCAGCATGGTCGTGCCGCAGTGGTGGCAAGCGAGCCGTCGCGCCAAGCGGTGCTCGACCATCCAGGCCGTGCAGTTCGGGCACTCGAATCGGTGGCCGCAGGATCGGCACAGCGTCAGGGGCGCATAGCCCCGCCGGTTCAGGTAGAGCAGCGCCTGCTCGCCGGCGGCGAGCGTCTCGGCGAGGGCCTGGCGCAGCGGCGGCGACAAGAAGCTGTTGCGCGACGGAGGCTCGGCGCGCAGGTCGATCGCCGCGACATCAGGCATCGCAGCACCGCCGTGCCGCTCGGCCAGCACCAGCCGTCCGTAGCGCCCGGACTCGACATTGGCGAGGGTCTCGAGCGACGGCGTGGCCGAGGCGAGCACGACCGGCGCGCAGGCCTCGCGCCCCCGCAGCACGGCCATGTCGCGCGCGTGGTAGACGACGCCGTCCTCCTGCTTGAACGCGGCATCGTGCTCCTCGTCGACGACGACGAGGCCGAGCGCGCGGAACGGCAGGAACAGCGCCGAGCGCGCGCCGACGACGACCGTCGCCTCGCCCTCGGCGACGGCGCGCCAGATGCGCCGCCGCTGCCCGCTCGCCACGTCGGAATGCCAGAGCGCGGGCTGGCAGCCGAAACGCGCGGCGAAGCGCGCCAGCCACTCGCTCGACAGCGCGATCTCCGGCAGCAGCACGAGCGCCTGCTTGCCCGCCGCGACCGCCGCGGAGACGGCTTCCAGGTAGACGGCGGTCTTGCCCGATCCCGTGACGCCGTCGAGCAAGGTCACGGCGAAACGACCCGCTTGCGCCTGCTCTACCAGCACCTCGGCCGCCGCGGATTGCGCGTCCGTGAGGCCAGGCGGCCCGAAGGACGGGTCGGGGCGCCGGAAGCCCGGTCCCTGCAGCGCGACGGCGTCAAGCAAGCCGCTCTCAGCCATCGCCTTCACGACGCCGGCTCCGACGCCCGCCTCGCGCGCCAGGTCCGGCGCTGTCAGCGCCATGCCCAGCGGCAGTCGCGCCAGAGCGTCGAGCACGCGCCGCCGAGACGGCGTGAGCTTGGCGTCCTCCGGCAACGCCTCCGCGCGCCGGAACGCCTCGCGCGTCGCCGGCGGCGCCGGGTCGGCGGCGATCAGCGCCATGCGCAGCACCGCGCCCGGCGGCGTCACCGTGTAGGCAGCGATCCAGTCGACAGTGCGGCGCAGCTCGCGGGTCATCGGCGGCAGGTCGATCACGGCGGCGACCGGCTTCAGCTTCTCGGCCGGGAGGACCGCTTCGCTCTCGCCGGTGGGCGCGGCGTCCCACACCACGCCCATGACCAGGCGCGGCCCGAGCGGCGCGGCGACGATCGTGCCGGGCTGCAGCGC
>JAEULF010000379.1 GCA_016793965.1 Alphaproteobacteria bacterium
CGACGCGCGCGACATAGGTGCCGTTGCCGTCGCGCACGATGAAGCTGCGGTTGGAGAGCCCGCCGGACAGCGGCTCGATCGAGACGGCGCCCGACCAGCAGGGCAGGGCGCGGACGCGGTCGAGGAGGGCGTCGTCGGCGGTCATGGCGCGACGCTCTCTGCGGCTGCCCCGACTATCACCCCCTCGCCAACCGTGATCCCAGCACCGACTGTCATCCCCGCGAAGGCGGGGATCCACCTTTCCGCCGCGCTGTCGTCGATGGCGGGAGGCTGACCTGGCGGCGCACGCCGTTCGATTGCCGCGCAAGCGGATGAGTGGATCCCCGCCTTCGCGGGGATGACAACGGTGAAGGGGATGGGTCGAGAAGTGAGCGGGATCATCGCCGCCCTCACGCCAGGATCTTCCGGCGCTCGGGATCGTAGAGTGCCTTGTCGATTCGCGTAGCCTTGAGGCGGCGGGCGAAGGCCTCGATCTCGAAATCCGCGGACTTGGCGGCGTCGGCGGGAACGTAGCCGGTGGCGATCCACTTGCCGACCGTGTGGCCATAGGCGGCGCTGGCGGTGACGCCGACCACTTTGCCGTCGCAGAGGATCGCCTCGCTGCCGTGCAGCGCCGTGCCGCCATCGACCAGGAACAGGCAGAGCTTGCGCGCCGGCGGCTCGGCCTTGGCACGGGCGAGCGCCGCCCTCCCGATGAACTCTCCCTTGCCCAGCGCAACGCAGAAGCCCAGGCCCGCCTCGTAGGGCGTCGTGTCCGGCGTGATGTCCGAGCCCCAGTAGAGGTAGCGCTTCTCCATGCGCAGCCCGTCGATCGCCTTGTAGCCGGCGTCGATCAGGCCGTGCGGCCGTCCGGCCTCCTCGATGCGCTCGTAGACGTGCTGCGCGTACTCGACCGGCATGTGCAGCTCCCAGCCGAGCTCGCCGACATAGGTTACGCGGGCGGCGCGCACCGGCGCGTACCCGATGCGGATCTCCTGCATCGACATGTAAGGGAAGGTAGTGCTCGACAGGTCGGCATCGGTCACCTGCGCCAGCACCGCGCGCGCGCGCGGGCCGCACAGGTTGAGCACCGCGCGGGCGGATGTGACGTCGGCCAGGGCGACCGAGCCGTCGCGCGGCATGTGCCTGGCGATCCAGCCGCCGTCGCGCACGCCGAAGCCGCTGCCGGTGACGATGTAGTAGCGGTCGGCAGCAAGCCGCATGATCGTCAGGTCGGCCTCGATGCCGCCGCGCTCGTTGCAGAGCTGGGTGTAGATCAGGGCGCCCGGCGGCCGGTCGACGTCGTTGGCGGCAAGGCGCTGCAGCAGCTTGGTGGCGCCGGGGCCGCTGAGCTCGAACTTCGAGAACGAGGTCTGGTCGAACAGCGTGGCGGCCTCGCGCGTCGCCTTGTGCTCGCGCGCGACGGCGGCGGCCCAGCCGGGCTGGCCCTCGAAGCTCGGCGCCTCGGTGGCCGCGATGCCGGCAGCCCTGAACCAGAGCGGCCGCTCCCAGCCGAAGCGCGAGCCGAACACCGCCCCTTTCGCCGCCAGGATGTGATGCACGGGCGAGCGTCGGCCGCCGCGGCCCGTGCGCATCTCCTCGCCCGGCCAGTGGATCAGGTAGTAGCGGTGATAGGCCTCGACGGCGCGCTCGTGCAGGTAGGTCGTGCCGGCGTGGTGCGGGCCGAAGCGCCTGATGTCGAAGGTCCAGAGGTCGAACTCCGGGTCGCCGTGCAGGATCCAGTGCGCCATGGCGCGCCCGGCGCCGCCGGCCGCCGCGATGCCAGAGGTGAAGCCGCAGGCAACGAAGAAATTGTCGAGGCCGGGCGCCAGGCCCAGGATCGGCTCGCCGTCGGGCGAGATCGGGATCGGGCCGTTGATCAGCGTCTTGATGCCGATCTCGTTGAGCACGGGAAGGCGCTCGGTCGCCGGCACGACGATCGCCTCGAAGCGGTCGAAGTTGCCGGGGAAGAGCTCGCGCCCGAAGTCGAAGGGCACGCCCTTGGCGCCGAACGGCCTGGTGTCGCTCTCCCAGCCGCCGATGGCGAAGCCGCCGACCTCGGGCTTCAAGTAGAAGTTCTTGTCGGGGTCGCGCAACGAGGGCAGCGAGCGCGGCACGTCCTTCAGCTTCTCCGTCACCATGTACTGGTGCTCGACGGCGGCGGCCGGGATGGCGGCGCCGGCCATGGCGCCGATGTCGCGTGCCCAGATGCCGGCGGCGTTGACGACGATCTCGCAGGCGATCGTGCCCTGGTCCGTGCGCACGGACGTCACCCGCCCGTCCCGTAGCGCGAAACCGGTGACGCGCACGCCCTCGTGGAAGCGGACGCCGCCGGCGCGCGCTCCCTTCGCCAGCGCCTGCGTCAGGCTCGACGGGTCGACGTAGCCGTCGGACGGCACGAAGGCGGCACCTTCGACGCCGTCGGTCGTGATGTAGGGGAAGGCCTGCTTGGCCTCGGCCGGCGTCATCAGGTGCAGCTCGAAGCCGAAGCTGCGGGCGGTCGTCGCCGTGCGCTTGATCTCGCTCCAGCGGTCCTTGGACGACGCGAT
>JAEULF010000387.1 GCA_016793965.1 Alphaproteobacteria bacterium
CGGCGAAGGTCGGCGGCATCTTGAGCCTGATGGTGCGCTCGTCGCTGCCGATCACCGCCGCCGTCGCCTCGGCGATGCGGGCGAGCGCTTGCTGCACCTGGCGCGCGTAGGTCTCGCCCGTGCGCGTGAGGATGACCTGCCTGTTGCGCCGCTCGAACAGCCTGATGCCGAGGAACCCTTCGAGCGCAGCGACGTGGCGGCTCACGGCGCCGGGCGTGACGCTGAGCTCGGCGCCAGCCTGCTTGAAGCTGCCATGCTGCGCTGCGGCCGCGAAGGCGCGCAAGGCGTTGAGCGGCGGCATTTGTTCCAATTGTGCACCGCAGGGAGGTTGGGGCTCGCGTGAGCAGACGTCATTCGAACCTCAGGAATTCTGCGTTGTCCAGCCCGATCGCGTGCGTTCAGATGAGCTTCGATCAAGGGCGCGGCGCCCGATTCGCGGCGACCGCATCCACCGGGGCGGAGATTCGCATGCAGCGGGCCAGCTTTCGCGCAGCCTTGGAGGCGGAGCGTCCGCTGGTGACGCCGCTGGCGCATGACGCGCTGTCTGCCCGTCTCATCGAGCGCGCGGGGTTCAAGGCCTTCGCCATCGGCGGCTCGGCGCTGCTCGCCTCGCGCCATGCCATTCCCGACATCGGCCTGATCGGCATGACCGACATGGTGGGCGGCATCCGCGACATCGCCGCGGCGACGGCGCTGCCGTTCCTCGCCGACGCGGACGACGGCTACGGCGACGTCAAGGCGACGGCGCGCACGGTCGCCGCCTACGAGCGGCTCGGCGTCGGCGTCGTGCTGATCGAGGACCAGGACCGCGACCGCAAGCAGCAGCGCGCCGACAAGGCCGCCGCCGTGGTCGAGGAGGCAGTGATCGAGCGCAAGCTGCGCGTCGCCATGGCCGCGCGCGAGAGCGCGGAGACGCTGGTCTTCGGCCGCACCGACGCCTATGGCGCGCTCGGCCTCGACGCCGCGCTGCGCCGCGCCGAGCGCTTCCTCAAGCTCGGCGTCGACGGCGTCTTCGTGGCCGGGCTGAAGCTCGCCGAGGACTACGAGCGCGTCGGGCGGACGCTGAAGGGCGCCATGCTCTCCGCCGCCATGTTCGAGGGCAGCGGGACGCCGTGGCTGAGCCCGGCGGCGCTCGGCGCCATGGGGTTCCGCCACGTCTCGTTCCCGGTCAGCGTCATGTTCCGCGCCGTCGCGGCGATGACCGAGGGCCTCGCGGCGCTGCGCAAGCACGCGACCGGCGCGCAGGCGATGCAGCCGCTTGCCGACGCGTCAGCCGTGCGCGAGGGCCTCGACCTTGCCGTCGAGCTGCAGCGCTGGCGCAAGATCGAGGCCGCGCCATGAGCGAGCGCATTGCAAAGGAAGGGAAGCCGGCGATGGCAGGCGTCGAGCGTCCGGTCGGCGCGCAGGCGAACACGCGCCTCTACGGCAGCGATCCCCTCGCCGGCCTCTTGCGCGCGCTCGACATCGAGTACGTCGCGCTGACGCCGGGCGCCAGCTTCCGCGGGCTGCACGACAGCCTGGTCAACTACCTGGGCAACGAGAAGCCGGCCATGCTGCTCTGCGTGCACGAGGAGCACGCGGTGGCGCTCGCGCACGGTTACGCGCGCGTCACCGGCAAGCCGCTCGCCGTGGCGCTGCACAGCAACGTGGGCCTGATGCACGCCACCATGGCGATCTTCAACGCCTGGGGCGACCGCATCCCCATCCTCATCCTCGGCGCCCAGGGGCCGATGGACGCCATGCACCGGCGGCCCTGGGTCGATTGGATCCACACGGCGAGCGACCTGGGCGCGCTCGTGCGCGGCTACACCAAGTGGGACAACCAGCCGGCCTCCGTGCCGGCGGCGCTGGAGGCGATCCTGCGCGGCTTCCAGATCGCGCAGACCCAGCCTTGCGGCCCGGTCTATGTCTGCCTCGACGCGACCATGCAGGAGCAGGCGATCGAGGCCGGGGCGGAGCTGCCGCCGCTCGACCGCTACCGCATCGCCGCCCCGCCGGAGCCGCCGCGCGACGCCGTCGCTGCCGCGGCGGCGGCTCTCCGCAAGGCGCGCCGGCCGCTCATCCTGATCGGGCGCGTCGGCCGCAGCCGGGCTGACTGGGACAAGCGCGTGCGGCTGGCCGAGCGGCTCGGCGCCCGCGTGCTGACGGACATCAAGCAGGGCGCCAGCTTTCCGACGAGCCATCCGTTGCACCCGTTCCCGCCCAGCCTCTACGTCACCAACGAGGCAGGCGTCCTGGTCCGCGACGCGGATGTCATCCTCAGCCTCGACTGGGTCGACCTCTCCGGCACGCTGCGCCAGGCTTGCGGCGGCAAGTTGCCGGCTGCCACGCTCATCCAGTGCTCGCTCGATCCCTATGTGCACAACGGCTGGAGCATGGACTACCAGGCGCTGCCGCCGGCCGACGTGCCGATGCTGGGATCGCCCGACGTGCTGGTGGAGCGGCTGATCGAGGCGCTCGGGCCGGGCACCGCGCCCGCCGTCGCGACGCCGCGCCCGCCCGCCGAGCCGGCGGGGCCGGCGGAGGTCGATGGGCGCCTGTCGATCCAGGCGATGGCGCGGCGCACGAGCGACGCGCTGGCGCCGCACAACCCTTCCTATATCCGCCTGCCGCTCGGTTGGCCGGGGCCCTGCTGCGCCTTCGCCGAGCCGCTCGACTATGTCGGCTTCGACGGCGGCGGCGGCATCGGCTCGGGGCCGGGAATGGCCGTCGGTGCCGCGCTGGCGCTGCGCGGCAGCGGCCGCCTGCCGGTCGCGATTCTCGGCGACGGCGATTACCTGATGGGAGTCACGGCGCTGTGGACAGCCGTGCACTACGGCGTGCCGCTGCTCGTCCTCGTCGCCAACAACCAGTCGTTCTTCAACGACGAGCTGCACCAGGAGCGCGTGGCGCGGATCCGCGGCCGGCCGGTCGAGAACCGCTGGATCGGGCTGCGCATGAGCGATCCGCCGATGGACCTGGCGATGCTCGGGCGCGGCCAGGGCGCCCAGGGCTTCGGCCCGGTGCGCACGCTCGCCGATCTCGACACGGCGCTCGCCGGCGCCATCGCCGCGACGAAGGCCGGCGCCGTCGCCGTCATCGACGTCAATGTTGCGCCGGAATACTCAAGGGCGGTGTCATCGACGCTGCTGCGCCAGATCCCGACAGCGTCATGAGGGAGGTGCTGCCCGCGTGACGCGAGGATGCCGCACCGGTCGCCGAGAACGGCCGGGCGGCTGCCGCCAACGAGCGTTTCACCGGCCCGGGGCGACCCCGGGCGCCACCCAGGGGAGGAGACAGCCATGCTCGCACGCTTGCGCTTCCGACCGTCGTCGCGCCGCTTCCTGCAGGTCCTCGCCGTCGCGGCCCTCGGTCTTGCCGCGGCCGCCCCGGCCTGGAGCCAGACCAAGATCGACATCGCGGTCGGCAATTACGGCGTCTCGGCGAACGGCATGCCGTTCGGCGTGGCGCTGGCCAAGGGCTACTTCAAGGAGGAGGGGCTCGACGTCAC
>JAEULF010000405.1 GCA_016793965.1 Alphaproteobacteria bacterium
ATCGCTCCCCGCTGCCCGCGGTGCTCGTCGAGGCCGGCGTCATCGTCCACCGCGACGAGGAGCTGGCCCTCGCGCTGCCGCAGTTCCGCGCGAGATTCGCTGCGGCCATCGCCGGCGCCGTTGCCGCCCATTGCCGCCGCTGAGGCGATGGGGAGCGCTTGCGATGCTTAGCGCCAGCGCAAGAGTGTGCGCTCCAGGGCCGTGAGCAATGCGCCGATCGCCAGGCCGAGGACTGACAGGAGCGCGACCCCGGCAAGAAGCTGATCGGTCTGCATGAGGTTCCCGGCGGCCAGGATGAAGGCTCCGATCCCGAACTGCGCGCCGATCATCTCCGCGGACACCAGCAGGATCAACGCGATCGCGGCAGAGATGCGGAAGCCGGCGAGGATGCCCGGCAGCGCTCCGGGGAGCACGATCGAGAACACGATCCGCCAGGGCGGGAGGCCGAAGCTCTGGCCCATCCGGACCAGGCTGCGGGGCACGTTGTCGACGGCCGCCATGGCGCCGACGACCGTCGGGAAGAACACGCCCAGCCCGATCGTGGCGAGCTTGCTGGCCTCGCCGATGCCGAGCCACAGGATGAAGAGGGGCAGCAGCGCGATCTTAGGGATGGGAAAAAGCGCCATCGCTACGGGCAAGCCCGCTGCGCGGGCCAGCGTGAACAGGCCCATGGCGATGCCGCAGGCCAAGCCGGCGCCGACGCCCAGGCTCCAGCCGAGAGCGATCCGCTGCAGCGAGACGGCGACATGCTGGGCGAGGGCTCCCGATTCAGCGAGGCGCCACAGCGCAATGCCGACAGCGCCAGGGGACGGCATGAAGAGGGCCGGAAGTACGCCGGTAGCGGAGGCGAGATGCCATGCGGCCAGGAGCGCAGCGAACGCGGCGGCGGCCGCCCAGGCGCTGCGGCCGGGCACGAACCCGCCGCCGCGGAACGCGATCGCCGTCCGCGCGGCGACTGCGGGCGTGGCAGCGCTCTTGTCACTCATCCGCAGCATCCGCGCGCTCGCGGTCGGCCAGGCGCGCTTCGTCGCGGATGAGGTCCCAGAGGCGCGCTTCGAGGGCGGCCAGCGCGCCCCGCGCCGCCTCCTTGCCGCGCTGCTCGCGCGGCACGGTCACATCGAGGAGCGCCTTGATCCGGCCGGGGCGGCGCGACAGGACGGCGACGCGGTCCGCGAGCGCCACCGCCTCGCCCAGGTTGTGCGTCACGTAGACGCTGGTCGTGCGTTCGCGCGCCCAGATCGCCAGCAATTCGTCCGTCAGGAGCAGCCGGGTCTGCGCGTCGAGGGACGACAGCGGCTCGTCGAGCAGAAGGACGGCCGGGCGGACGACGAGCGCGCGCGCGATGCCGACGCGCTGGCGCATGCCGCCGGAGAGCTGCTTCGGCAGGGCTTGCGCGAACGCGGCCAGCCCGGTGAGCGCCAGGACCGCGGCGATGCGCTCCGCCCGCTCTGCCGGGGCAAGCCGGTGCGGCTCCAGGGCCAGCGCCACGTTCCCGGCGACCGAGCGCCAGGGCAGCAGCGCGAAGTCCTGGAACACGTAGGTCACCGGGTTCAGGCATCCCTGCGGCGCCGCGCCGCCTGTCGTCACGCTGCCCGACGACGGCTCGAGCAGGCCGCCAACGATGCCGAGCAGGGTCGATTTGCCGCAGCCCGATGGCCCCACCACCGCCAGGATCTCGCCTGACGCCACGTCGAACGAGACGTCGTCGAGGACATCAAGAGCGCCATAGCGGTGGCGCACACCGCGCACGGCCAGGTCCATGGCGGAACCGCGCCGTCCCGCTCGCCTCGGCGCTGCCTATTTGGGCACGTCGAAATGGCCGTCCACGAAGCTCAAATCCATGATCGCCCTGGGATCCACCGTGGCATCGACGAGCCCCTCGGCCTTGTACCAGGCGACCTGGTCGTGGATGTCCTTCACGATCAGGCGCCCCATCGGATCCATGTAGTTGGCGCCGATCTTGAGGGAGTCGAGGGTCGGCGCCGGCAGAACGTATTTCTGCAGCAAGGGCAGCAGCGCCTCGGTCTCGGCCCCGAACTGCCGCGTGCCGTCGGGCGCGCGACGCAGGAGCGCCGCATGGTAGTCGCCGAGCGCCCTCTGCACCGCCTTGACGAAGCCGGCGATCGCAGGGCGCCGCGTCTCGATCGACTTGGTGGAGGCGAACAACGCCGTCACCTGCCAGAGCATCTCCTCGGAGCACCAGGCGATCCGCTTGACGCCGGCCGCCTCGAGGCCCGGCACGAACTGTGCCGGCGCGAAGGCCGCGTCGACTTGGCCGGTCTTGAGCGCGGCGAGCATGTTGGGGATGGTCTGCAGCGGCTTCAGCTGCACGTCCGCCAGCTTGAAGCCATGCTTCTGGCCGAGATAGCCGGCGATGTAGTGAAAGGTTGATCCGACGGTCGTGATGCCGATCGACTTCCCCTTGAGGTCCTTGATCGCGGCAACGCCCGCCGCGCTCGCTTGGGGCGAGACGAGCACGGCGTTGAAGGGATAGCCGCGTTCCTCACGGGATTGCGCGGCGACGATCCGCATCGCTCCCTTGCCGGCCAGGTTGTAGAACGCGGCGGTCAAGCCGGTGACGCCGAGATCCGTGTCGCCCGAGGCGACCGCGATGGCGACGGGGCCTGCGGCCTGGAAGAACTTGATCTCGACGTCGAGCCCGGCAGCGTCGAAATAGCCGCGTTCCTTGGCGATGAAGATCGGCGCCGACGACAGGAAGTTCAGCGACGAGATCGTGAGCTTCTCCTTCGCGGCGGCCGGCGCCGCGGCGATCGTCAGGGCAGCGACGGCCGCGATTGCCGGAGCGATTGCCAAGGTGCGTCGCCAACGCAGCGACGGCGTGCGCCGTTCGACGCGGGTCATCGAAACCTCCAGGGTCATCGTCAGGGAGCGCCTGCAGTGTCGCCGGACTTGCACCGCGCCATCAAGCCGATTGGTGGAGAGGCCTCGCGCGCGGGATGCGTCCGGCGTGACGGTCGCCGCGTGCCGCGTGACGCGCGGGAGGTCGCGCGTCACGCGCGCCCCTGGGCGCCTTGACCCCGTGCCTCAGGCCTGAATAATTGGTTAACGGCCGAGTCGGCGGCTCGGGCGATGAGGCAGGGTGCGAGGGACGAGGGAATGGCACGGATCGCTGTCGGCGGGTTCCAGCACGAGACCAACACCTTTGCGCCGCGTCGCGCCGACTGGGAGCATTTCGTGCGCGCGACGGGGTGGCCAGGCCTGACCCGCGGCGCGGCCCTGTTCGACGTCTTCCCGCCGACGAACATTCCCTTGGGCGGCTTCATCCGCGCTGCGGGCAAGGCGGGGCACGCACTGGTGCCGCTGCTCTGGGCGTCGGCGACGCCGTCGGCCCATGTGACCGCCACGGCTTTCGAGCGGGTCATGGCGTTGATGCTCGGCGCGCTGCACGACGCCTTGCCGGTCGACGCCGTCTATCTCGACCTGCATGGCGCTATGGTCACCGAGCGGCACAGCGACGGCGAGGCGGAGATCCTTCGGCGCGTGCGCGCCGTCGTCGGTCCGGCGGTGCCGGTCGTCGCGAGCCTGGACCTGCACGCCAACGTCTCGCAGGCGATGGTCGCCGCGGCGGACGGGCTCGTCGCCTATCGGACTTATCCGCATGTGGACATGGCGGCGACCGGGGCCCGGGCTCTGGCCCTGCTGGACAAGCGGCTGGCAGCAGGCGCTCCGGTCCACAAAGCGATCAGGCAGCTCGACTACCTGACGCCGCTGCATGTCCAGTGCACGCTTATGCAGCCTGCCGCCGGGCTCTACGAGGCGGCCGCCCGGATCGAGAGCGAGACAGGGGTCTGGGCGCTGTCCTACACGCCGGGCTTCGGCCCGGCCGACATACGGGACGCAGGACCGGCGGTCTTCGCCATGGGCGCCGACGCGCCGGCGGTGGAGGCGGCGGTCGGCGAGTTGTCGGGTCTCGTCGCCGCCGCGGAGGGGGCCTTCGCCCAGCCGACCTACGCGCCGGAGGTCGCTGTACGTATCGGGATACAGCGCGGCGGCGTCCGCGGCCGACCGATCGTCCTTGCCGACACCCAGGACAACCCTGGCGCCGGCGGAACGGGGGACACCACGGGCCTGCTGCGCGCCGTGCTCGATGCGAAGCCGGACGATGCGGTCTTGGGGCTTGTCTACGACCCGGAGACCGCGGCGGCGGCCCACCAGGCCGGCGTCGGGGCGGTCCGTCGGTTCACCGTCGGCGGCAAGGTCGGCGGCCCGGGATCCCAGCCGCTCGTCGCCGAGTTCGCCGTCGAGCGTCTGGGCGACGGGCGGTTCACCGGCACCGGCCCGATGTGGGGCGGGTCGCCCATGGACCTCGGACCGATGGCCCTGCTGCGCCAGGGGGGCGTCCGAGTGATCGTGGCGTCGGTCAACATGCAGGCCGGCGACCAGTCGATGTTCCGGCACCTCGGAATCGATCCGCCGACGCGCAAGATCATTGCGCTGAAAAGCTCGGTCCATTTCCGCGCGGACTTCCAACCGATAGCAGAGGATGTGCTGGTGGTAGCGACGCCAGGTGCCAATCCGGTCGACTATAGCACGATGAATTATTCCAACCATCGGTTGGGGCTCCGCACAATGCCGCGGCGAGCGTCATGACGTGGACTCCGCCACACTGACGCGACATTCGTTAATGTTGAGCCCCGACATGAGAGGCTGGTTACGAAGCACGCGTGAGAACGATCTGTGAACCTGTGGTTTCGCAATGCGGTAGCGGACAGTCTTGGGTGTACAGGTGAGGCGAGGGCGTTAAGCGATTGATGTACAAATTGTCGCCGGTCCGCGGCTGCCTGCTACCGCGGGACCTGGCGTAGCTCACGGCATGGATGAGCGCCGGAGATTACGTGTGAGCTACGCGCGCTGCCGTTGCAGCATGGCGTTCGCTACCCTGGGGCGGGCGCGCTATTCGTCCCGATCAGCGTCATAGCGGGACCCGGTTTGACCAGGCCGCTTCCGCCTTGGACTCTTATATAGCGGGGCCGCCGCCCAGAGCCGACGTCGTCCATATCGGACAGCTACCCGCAATAGGTTGGCTCTGGATAGCGTCTTCGGATCTGACTTGATTGGATCGAGGACGAAACAGATGGATGCTATGAGCTCGTGAGCCCTCAGTACCTGCAGCAAGGTCTCATTCACCTCATGGGGCTATAAGGATCAATCGGCTCCATGGGAACCGCTCGGCGTCATTGGCGTGGCGCATTAACGAAGAAATAAACCGGCGGTTGCCTGTGAAATCGCCGCTCCGTAACGCCCGACAGCTACCCGGGCACGAGGACGCCGCGCCGTTAACCTTCGGTGGCGCGGGTAGACACAAGCCCCTAGATGCGGTCAGGTTAATCAAACATGGATATTGCCACGTAGCGAACACGGCTCTCGTTGCGGTTGCGGGGCCTGTGCGGTCCCGGCGTCCTCCCGCGCCGTCAGCGCAGCAGGCACCAGACGGGCGTGTGGTCGGAAGCTTTCTCCTGCCCGCGCGGGCGCCGGTCGACGTCGGCGTCGCTTGCCCGATCCGCCGCTTGGGGCGACAGGAGCAGGTGGTCGATGCGCAGGCCATGGTCCTTGGGCCATGCTCCGGCCTGGTAGTCCCAATACGTGTAGACATGGGGCCCGCGCCGGAAGAGCCGGAGGGCATCGGTCCAACCCTGGTTGAGCAGGGACCAGAAGCGGCTTCGCGACTCAGGCCGGCAGAGGGCGTCGCCCGCGAACCCCTGGGGATCGAAGACGTCCTCGTCTGCCGGGCAGACGTTGTAGTCGCCGGCGAGCACCGTCGCTTCCTCGAGCGCCAGCAGAGTGCCGGCATGTGCCGCCAGCCGATCCATCCAGGCCAGCTTGTAGGCGAACTTGTCCGTTTCGACGGGATTGCCGTTGGGCAGGTAGATCGAGGCGACTCGCAATCCGCCGATCAGGGCCTGGACGTAGCGGGCCTGGGCGTCGTCCTCGCCGCCCGGCAAGGCGCGCAGCTCGACCTCGATCGGCGCCTTCGCCAGGATCGCGACGCCGTTGTAGGTCTTCTGGCCGATGATCGCGAGGTTGTAGCCAAGGTCCTCGATCTCGGCGCGCGGGAACTGCGCTTCTTCGCACTTGAGCTCCTGCAGCACGCAGATGTCGGGCGCGGCCTGCGTCAGCCAGGCCGTCACGTTCGGCAGCCTTGCGCGGATCGAGTTGACGTTCCAGGTCGCGATCTTCGTCGCCATGGGGGTCCGCTGGGTTGCCCGGAGCGCTCTCCGGGTATGGCGCCGCGACGGGCTCGGCGTCGGCGCCATCAGGTCCTAGCGCATCCGACCGGCAGGCGACAGGCGCGGCGCGTATCGGGCGACCCCGCCACGGGTACAGGGAGCCGATCGGGGTCGAGCAGTGAAGCGGAGCCGGTCTATGCGGACCGGCCGCAGGGGAGGTGGCAGCGAAAGGGCGGGGAGCCAGATCGCCTGGCGCTAGACGGCGAAGGAATTGCCGCAGCCGCACTTCGAGCTGGCATTGGGGTTCCGCACTTGGAACGAGGCCCCGATCATCTCGTCGACGAAATCCAGCTCCGAGCCCTCCAGCAGGCCCAGCGACGTCTCATCGACGAGGACCGTCACGCCGGCGCGCTCGAAAGCCACGTCGTCGGCGTTGCGCTGGACATCGAAGGACATGTTGTACTGGAAGCCAGAGCACCCGCCGCCCGTGACGGCGATTCGGAAAAAAGGCGCTCCACCGCTCTCGGCCTGCCGCAAGCGCGAGATCCGTTGGATGGCGCTGTCGGTGATCCGGAATCGCGGACCCGCCGCCAAGGGGGCGCCAGGCGCCAGGGTCGCCGCCGCGTCGCTGTGCTGGAGGGACATCGCCGTACCTCGCGCCAAGGTCATGGGAAACGCGTCGCGCGCCACATGCGCCGACGGGGCGCGCGTGCCGTTCGCAGCGTCCCGACGCGAGACATAGGGCGGAACCTCGGGTCTGCCAACCTTTTGGTGCTCCCGCGCCGGCCCGGCGCCCCGGCGACGCCGGCCGACGGCCTCAACCAAGCCTTAACCTTAATAGTTTGTTCTCGGGACGGTGCGAAGTATGCTTGGAGCCAGGCAATGGCAGGGGCAATGGCAGGGACCGCCCAAGGCAGCGCCCACGGATCCCAGGCGGGGTCTGCAGCCGCCGATGCCCGCTTTCCCGGCCCGGCCGCCTACGCGTCCAAGCCATGGGAGAGCCGCGGTCGGCTGCATCCGGAGGACGAGAGCCCGACGCGGTCGGCGTTCCAGCGCGACCGCGACCGGATCCTGCATGCGGCTGCCTTCCGTCGACTCAAGTACAAGACGCAGGTGTTCGTGCTTCACGAGGGCGACAATTTCAGGACGAGGCTGACCCACAGCCTGGAGGTCGCGCAGATCGCGCGATCGGTATGCCGTTGCCTCGGTCTCGACGAGGACCTGGCGGAGGCGGTGGCGCTCGCCCACGACCTCGGCCACACGCCTTTCGGCCATGCGGGCGGCGACGCGCTCGACCAGGCGATGGCGACCTTCGGCGGCTTCGACCACAACGACCAGTCGATCCGCGTCGTCACGGCGCTCGAGCAGCGCTATGCGGAGTTCGACGGCCTCAACCTGACCTGGGAGACCCTGGAGGGGATCGCCAAGCACAACGGCCCGCTCGCAGGGCCGCATGCGCACGCCAAGGCCGCACGGGGGCCGTCGCCGAGCATCGCCGCCTATTCGGCGCGCAACGACCTCGACCTCGCGAGCTTCGCCGGACCTGAAGCGCAGGTCGCGGCGCTGGCGGACGACATCGCTTACAACGCGCACGACCTCGACGACGCGTGGCGCGCGGGATTCTTCAAGGCCGACGACATCGCCGACGTGCCGCTGGTCGGGCCGATCCTGCGCGGCGTGCGCGCGCGCTATCCCGCGATCGAGACGTCGCGCCTGGTCCACGAGGTCAACCGGCGGGTCATCACGGCCATGGTGGAGGACCTTCTCGCGCAGACTCGCGAGCGCCTGCGGGCCCTGGCGCCGCGGTCGGCCGCCGAGGTCCGCGCCGCCGCGGCGCCGGTCGCGGCCTTCTCCGACGCGATGCGCGACAACGACCTCGCGCTGAAGCGGTTCCTCTTCGAGCGCGTGTACCGCCACTACCGCGTGAACCGGATGACGGCCAAAGGGCGCCGCGTGGTGTCCGAGCTGTTCGCGTACTTCATGGCAGCGCCGGAATGCCTGCCGGACGACTGGCGCGGCAGAGCGACCGCCGACGAGCCTGTCCGCGCGCGCGCCGTCGCCGACTACATCGCCGGCATGACTGACCGCTTCGCCCTCGACGAGCACGACCGGGTCTTCGATCTCCATGTCCGACATTGACCTCGCAGCCCCCGTGCAGCCGGCGGCCGGGACCCATCCCGTGGCCGAGGCGAACCTGTTCCATGGGCTCCGCCGCGCGGTCCTGGCGGAGATCGCTTCCATGGCCGCCGCAGGCGAGCTGCCGCCAGGGCTCGACACGGGGCGGGTTGCCGTCGAGCCGCCGCGCGAGGCGGCGCATGGCGACGTGACGACCAACGCCGCCATGGTCCTGGCGAAGCCGGCGGCGCGCAAGCCGCGCGAGATCGCGGAGGCGCTGGTGGCTCGGCTGCGCGCCCTGCCGCACGTCACCGGCGCCGAGATCGCCGGCCCGGGCTTCATCAACCTGCGCCTCGCCGACGGGTTCTGGCGCGAGCGGCTGCGCGTCGTCTTGCGGGCGGGCACGGCCTACGGACGCTGCGACATCGGCGCCGGCCGGGCCGTGAACGTGGAATACGTGTCGGCCAACCCGACGGGCCCGCTGCACGCGGCGCATGCGCGCGGCGCCGTCATCGGCGACGCCCTGGCGAACCTCCTCGAGGTTGCCGGCTTCGCCGTGACGCGCGAGTACTACATCAACGACGCCGGCAGCCAGGTCGACACCCTCGCGCGCTCGGCCTTCCTGCGCTACCGCGAGGCGCTCGGCGAGGCGATCGGCAAGATCCCGGAGGGCTACTACCCCGGCGAGTACCTGAAGGACGTCGGCCAGGCGCTGGCCGCGAAGCACGGGCCGGCGCTGCGCGACCTGCCGGAGGCGCAATGGCTGGAGACGGTGAAGCGCTTTGCCGTCGACGCCCTGATGGCCGAGGTGCGCGAGGACCTGCGCGTGCTCGGCGTGCGCCACGCCGTCTTCACCTCCGAGCGCGCGATGGTCGAGAGCGGCGGCGTCGAGCGCGCGGTCGATTGGCTCAAGGCGCATGGCGACGTCTACACGGGCACGCTCGAGCCGCCGAAGGGGAAGCTGCCCGACGACTGGGAGCCGCGCCCGCAGCTGCTGTTCCGCGCCACCAGATACGGCGACGAGATCGACCGCCCGCTGCAGAAGTCAGACGGCAGCTGGACCTACTTCGCCAACGACATCGCCTACCATCACGACAAGTTCCGCCGCGGCTTCGCCGAGATGATCGACGTGCTCGGCGCCGACCATGGCGGCTACGTCAAGCGCATGCAGGCGGCCGTCAAGGCGATCACCGAGGGCAAGGGCGCGCTCGACGTGAAGCTGTGCCAGCTCGTGCACCTGATGGACGCCGGCAAGCCGGTGAAGATGTCCAAGCGCGCGGGAACATTCGTGACGCTGCGCGACGTGGTCGAGGCGGTCGGCAAGGACGTCGTGCGGTTCATCATGCTGACCAGGCGCAATGACCAGGCGCTCGAGTTCGATTACGCGAAGGTCAAGGAGCAGTCGCGCGAGAACCCCGTCTTCTACGTGCAGTATGCCCATGCCCGCGCCCGCTCGGTGCTGCGCCACGCTGCGGAGGAGCTGCCGGGCGCCGATCTGTCGGCGGCAGGGCTCGCGTCCTGCGACCTCGCGGCGCTGCAGGCGCCGGAGGAGCTGCAAGTGATCAAGATCATGGCCGATTGGCCGCGCCTCGTCGAAGGCGCGGCGGAGGCACATGAGCCGCACAGGGTCGCGTTCTATCTCGCGGACCTGGCCGCGGCGTTCCATGGGCTCTGGAACCGCGGCAAGGATGACGCCCGGCTGCGGTTCATCCAGGCCGAAGACCGCGCGGGCACTCTGGCGCGGCTCGCCCTGGTGCAAGCGGTCGCGCTGGTCGCGGCCGCAGGGCTGCGCGTGTTCGGCGTCGAACCCGTCGAGGAGATGCGCTGATGGCCGAGAATCCGCCGAAGGGTCGCGAGGATCCGTTCGATTTCGAAGCCTTCCTGCATGATGCCGGCTCGGCCGGCGGCGGCAAGGGCGCGGGAGAGGGACAAGGCGCTGGCGACGCGGCCGGCGGTGCCGGCGCTCCTTTCGACCCGAGCAATCCCTTCGCCGAGTTCGACGACCTCGCGCCGGCCGACGCAGCCGCGCCTGGAGGAGCGCCCGGTGCGGCGCCAGCCGCGCCCGTGTCAGGTGCGGTCGCCGCAGCGCCGCGGACGCCGGCGTCGTTCGACGACAACCTCGAGCGCGAGATGGCACGCGTGCCGGCTGCTGTTGCCGATGATCCCGGCAGGGCGACCGGCGGCGGGGCAGCGCCGATCGGCGAGGACCCCTTCGCTTCGGTCGATGGCCAGGGCGACGGCAAGGTCGATGTGCGGCGCCTGGAGGACATCTTCAACCAGGCGGAGGAGGACCAGGCCGACGACCTGGACGGCGAGGCCGGCGATTCGAAGCTGCGCCGGTTCTGGCCGATCGGCGTCGGCGTCGGCGCGCTCGCTGCGTTCGGCGGCATCGTCTACTACACCTACGTCTCCATGCGCGGACCGGACGCGGCGGCGCCGAAGCAGGTCGCGCAGGCGCCGCTGATCCGGGCCGAGCAGGGGCCTACGCGCATCCGGCCCGACGAGCCCGGCGGCAAGGAGATCCCCAACCAGGATTCCATCCTGCTCAATCAGAAGGGCGGGGCAGGCCAGGGCGCCGCCAAGCAGGAGACAATCCGGCCGCAAGCGGAAGCGATCCTGCCGCGGCCCGAGCCCACGACGGTGCCGGCGGGCTCGCCGCCGCCGCCTCCCTTGTTCGGGCGCGACGCGAAGGGCGGCCAGCCCGTCGCCCGACAGGAGCCGGCCGAGCCTGCGGAAGCCCAGCCCTCTTCCATGCCACCGTCGCCGCTGGCCTCAGGCGGCCGCTCGGCCCCGGCCGCCGGCATGCCGGTTGCCACCAAGCCGACCGACCTGATGCCGGTTCGCGAGGTCGGCGAGGCGCGCGCCAAGGCACCGCCAGCGGAGGCGGCGACGACCGCGCCGGCCGGCGCCAAAGCGGCCCGCCCGGCCCCGGTGCAGCAAGCCGCGAAGCCCGCGGAAACGGCTGCGCAGAAGGCAGCACCGGCAGATGGCGGGTTCCGGGTGCAGATCGCTTCGTATCGCGATACCGGCGCGGTCAAGGCCAACTGGGACAAGCTGCAAAAGCAGCACCAGGACCTGCTCGGCAGCTTGGACATGAACGCGGAGCGGGCGGACCTCGGCGCGCGCGGCACCTTCTACCGCCTGCAGGCCGGTCCGTTCAGCTCGAAGGACGCCGCGCAGACGGTGTGCAACCAGCTCAAGCAGCGCAGCATTGACTGCATCGTCGTGCGCAGCTGACGGGGCGCCCAGGCGGTTCTCGGCGAAGGAAACGGGTAGGGGAGCGCACGATGCCAGCGGCTGTGCTGTTCGGCTGCGCGGGGCCGCGCCTCGGGAGCGAGGAGCGGGCATTCTTTCGGCGCGTGAACCCGATCGGCTTCATCCTGTTCGCGCGCAACATCGAGACAGCGCCGCAGGTGCGCAAGCTCGTGTCTGCCCTGCGCGAGAGCGTGGGCCGCTCCGATGCGCCTGTGCTGATCGACCAGGAAGGCGGCAGGGTGGCGCGCCTCAAGCCGCCGATCGCCTGGGGCGCCCCGCCGGCAGCGGCGATCGGCGCGCTTGCCCAGCGCGACGCCGTGGCGGCGGAGCGCGCGGCGTTCCTGTCCGCGCGCTTGACCGCAGCCGATCTCGCGGGCTTGGGGATCACCGTCGATTGCGCGCCGGTCGCGGACCTGCGCTGGCCTGGCGCGCACGAGGTCATCGGCGACCGAGCGTACTCGGACGACCCCGGCGTTGTTGCGAGGCTCGCGGTCGCTGCCTGCGACGGCTTCCTGGCCGGCGGCGTCACCCCGGTTTTCAAGCACGTCCCCGGCCATGGCCGCGCGCGCAGCGACAGCCACCATGAGCTCCCGCGCATCGAGGCCGATCTCGATTCGCTGCAGCGGACTGACTTCGCGCCGTTCCGCGAGCTCGCGGCGCGCCATGGGCACAGCAGCTGGGCGATGACCGCCCACATCGTGGTGGCGGCGATCGATGACGAGCCCGTTACGCTGTCAAAACGGGCTTTGGACCAGATCGTGCGCGCGGCGATCGGCTTCGACGGCTTGATCGTGTCGGACGACCTGTCCATGCAGGCCCTGTCCGGCGGTCTGCGCGACCGGGCGGCCGGCGCGCTTGCCGCTGGTTGCGACCTGGTGCTTCACTGCAACGGCGATCCGGCCGAGATGGCGTCTGTCGCGGACGCCGCACCTGAGCTCACGGCGGCCGCGCGGTCTCGGTTCGACCGGGCCGAGGCGGTGCGCCGCTCTCGAGCCCTGCCATGCGATCCCGGCCTCCTGAAAGCGGAGTTCGACGCCTTGCTCGGCCAGGGCGGGCGACCTGCCGCTTGACTTGGAGCCGCCGGTGCCCATTCTGCGCGGCTCGCCGGAAGGGTCGGATGGTCCGACAGCGGGGACGGTGACGCCCAGGATCGGGCGGGCCCAACGCCCTCCGCCAACCGGTCGAGACGCTGCCTCGCAGCGGTTGCCGCAGCGGCCCCGTCGCTGCGGCCGCTGCAGTGCGAACCGGGGAGCCCAGGCTTGGATTTCGCGCGGGTGCTCTACGACCTGTCCATCTGGGCCGTGCCGGTGCTGCTCGCCATCACCTTGCACGAGGCGGCGCATGGTTGGGCCGCTTACCGGCTGGGCGACGACACGGCCGAGCGTCTGGGCCGCGTCACCTTCAATCCCCTGAAGCATGTCGACCCGGTGGGAACCGTCGTCGTGCCGGGCATGCTCGCCGTCGTGGGCTCGCCTTTCCTGTTCGGCTGGGCCAAGCCGGTGCCGGTCAACTTCTGGCGGCTGCGCCACCCCAGGCGCGACATGGTCCTGGTCGCCGCCGCCGGGCCAGCGATCAACGTCGCGCTGGCTTTCGCCTCGGCGCTTCTGATGCACCTCTCCGACATGGCGACGGGCGATGTCGGGCGCTGGGTCCAGGCGATGATCGAGCGATCGATCGTCATCAACCTGCTGTTGGCCCTCTTCAACATGCTGCCGGTCCTGCCGCTCGACGGCGGGCGCGTGCTGCTCGGACTGCTGCCGATCGATCTGGCGCGCCCGTTCGCGCGCACAGAGCGCTTCGGGTTCTTCGCGCTTATCGCGGTCCTTGTCCTCGTGCCGCTCCTCGCGCGGCAATTCGGCAGCAACATCGATCCGCTCGCCACCATCCTCGGCGGCCCCCTCGATGCCTCGATCCGTGTCGTGCTGACGGTGACCGGCCATGTCCACTGAGACCGAGCCGCAGGCGGTCCCGCCGGAGCCGTCGCCGGGCGCCGCGCCCTCCGCAGCGCCTCCTGGCGCTGCGCCTCCCCCGGGTGAGCAGGCCTGGGACGCCCAGGCGGCGGCGGTCGCGCCGGCGGAGGCCGAGCTGCGTCTCGACCTCGACGGCTACGAGGGACCGATCGATATCTTGCTGTCGCTGGCGCGCGACCAGAAGGTCGATCTCGCGAAGATCTCGATCCTGCAGCTCGCTGACCAGTATCTGGCATTCGTCGCTGCCGCGCGACGCATCCGCCTGGAGCTGGCGGCCGAGTATCTGGTCATGGCCGCGTGGCTCGCCTACTTGAAGTCGCGCCTCCTGCTGCCCGATCCGCCGGCAGACGACGAGCCCTCGGGCGAGGAGATGGCGGCGCGGCTGACGCGCCAGCTCCAGCGCCTGGAGATGATCCGCAAGGTGGCGGCCATGTTGATGGGCCGGCCGCTCATCGGGCGCGACCTCTTCCCGCGCGGGATGCCGGAGAAGATCCCCGTCCTCAAGACCGTGCTCTACGACATCACGCTCTACCAGCTCCTGCGCGCCTACGCCGATCACGACAAGCGCGCGAAGGCGGAGCCCTATGAGCTGAAATCCGACAAGCTGCACACGGTCGAGGAAGCGATCGAGCGATTGTCGCATTGGCTGGGACGGATGCCCAACTGGACCACGCTCTCGACCTTCCTTCCGCCGGGCGTGCTCACCGGCGACGTCGGCGGCGTGATCGGGCGCTCGGCCCTGGCGTCGACCTTGGTCGCCGGCCTCGAGCTCGCGAAGCAGGGCAAGGTCGAGCTCCGGCAGGAGCGGGCCTACGGACCGATCTACGTGCGCGCCCTGGCAGCAGGCGGGACGCAAGGCAGCGAAGGATGACCATGCAGCTGACCGATCACCACCGGCTGGTCGAGGCGATCCTGTTCGCCTCGGCCGAGCCCTTGTCGACCGAGACCCTGCGCGAGCGGCTGCCTGAGGCCGGCGACGTCGAGGCGCTGCTGCGCGAGCTGCAGGCGAGCTACGCCGGGCGCGGCGTCGAGCTGGGCGAGGTGTCGGGCCGCTGGCAGTTCCGAACGGCCCCCGACCTGTCGGGCGCGCTGAAGCTGCACACGACCGTCGTGCGCAAGCTCTCGCGCGCCGCCGTCGAGACGCTCGCGGTGATCGGCTACCACCAGCCGGTGACGCGCGCGGAGATCGAGGAGATCCGCGGCGTCGCCGTCAGCAAGGGAACCATCGACGCCCTGCTCGAGGCCGGGTGGATCCGGCCGGCCGGACGCAAGCGCGTCCCGGGCCTGCCGACGACCTGGGGGACGACCCAGGCCTTCCTCGACCATTTCGGCCTGGCGCGGATCGACGACCTGCCCGGTCTCGAGGAATTGCGCCAGCTCGGCCTCGTCGACCCCAGCGCGAACGTCGTTCCCGTCGCGGGCGCGGAGGAGGGGGACGCTGCCGGCGACGAACCGGGCGAAGGCGGCGCCGGCGGCGCGGCTGCTTTGCCCGGTGACGAGGATCCGGACGCGGAGCCGCGCCCGGAGCTTTTCGACGACAGCGACATCGCGCCGGAGGCTCCGGGGACGCAGGATGCGGGCACGGGCGACGGCAAGGCCGCAGGGAGCGAGCCCGCGCCCGCTCGGCCGCGCGCGGAGGCCTGAGCGGCGGACCGCGCGCAGGGCGGCGAAGGCGAAGCAATGGACGCGCTCGGCTACGAGGGGGTCAGTCACGCCTACGGGAACCGCCGAGCGGTGCGCGACTTCACGCTCTCCGTGCGCGCCGGCGAGGTCGTCTGCTTGGTCGGCCCGTCAGGATGCGGCAAGACCACGGCGTTGAGGCTGGCGGCGGGCCTCGAGCGCTTGCAGAAGGGCCGGGTCGTCCTGGCCGGCCTGGAGGTCGCGACTCCCCTGAGCAGCGTGCCGCCGGAGCGACGCAGCGTCGGTCTCGTCTTCCAGGACTACGCGTTGTTCCCGCACCTGACGGCGCGCGAGAACGTCGCGTTCGGCTTGGCCGGCATCGCTGCCTCCGAGCGCAAGAGTCGCGCCGACGAGGCGATCGCGCGCGTCGGCATGAGCGCCGCCGCTGACGCCTACCCGCACATGCTCTCCGGCGGGCAGCAGCAGCGGATCGCCCTGGCGCGCGCCCTGGCGCCGCGCCCGGCTGTCATGCTCCTCGACGAGCCGTTCTCCGGGCTCGACGCGCAATTGCGCCAGCAGGTCCGCGACGACACGCTGCACGTCCTGAAATCCGCGGGCACGGCGACGCTGCTGGTCACCCACGACGCCGAGGAAGCGATGTTCATGGGCGACCGCATCGCCGTCATGCGCGACGGCCTGATCGCCCAGACCGGCCGACCGGAGGAGATCTACAGCGCCCCCGCCAGCGCTTTCGTCGCCGGCTTCTTCGGCGAGGTGAACCGGATCCCCGGCGATGTCCACGGCGGGCGCGTGGCCACGCCGCTCGGCCCGATCCCGGCGCAAGGCCTCGCGGACGGCACGGCGGCCCTGGTGCTCGTGCGCCCGGAGGGAGTCGTGCTGCGGCTCGCCGGCGCGCCGAGCGATCCCAATCTCGTTCCCTTCGTCAGCGCGACCGCGCGCGTGCTCGCCGCGCGCATGCTCGGGCGCAGCAGCCTCGTGCACCTCAGCCTGGAGCAGGTCGGCGACGGCGCGCCGCTTCACCTGCACAGCCGCATGCCGGGAATTGTCCTGCCGCCGGAGAACAGCGTGGTCCGGCTCGTGATCGATCGCCGGCAGCTCTTTGTTTTTGCCGCTGGCGAGACCATGTAGGGGATTGCGGCCGGTCCGCTCGCAGACCGCCGGCCATTTGGGCGGGCGGCTGCGCGTTGCGGCCCGGGAATCGATCCGCTATGGTCCGGCCGCGTCATAACCGAGACAAGCGCAGCGTGGGAGATCGGCCTCCATGGGAACGTTCAGCATCTGGCACTGGATCATCATCCTGGCGGTCGTGCTGCTGCTGTTCGGCGGCGGCGGCAAGATCCCCAAGCTCATGCGCGACATGGGCGAGGGCATCACGGCCTTCCGCAAGGGCTTGAAGAAGGACGAGAAGCCGGAGGGCGGGGACAGCCAGGCCGGTGGCCAGGGCGCTGGGAACCCGCCGCTGCAGCCGCCGGCCGGGCAGGCCGGGACGGCGCAACCCTCGACGGCCGCTCAAGCGCCCTCGCAGGGCGCGGCGCAAGGCCCAGCGAAGAGCTAGCAGAGCCCGGCAGGACCAGGCCGGCCGGCACCACGGTGCCGGCATCACCGCGCAGCCGACAGACAAGGAGGCTCCATGTTCGACGTCGGCTGGAGCGAGATGCTCATCATCATGATCATCGCCCTCCTGCTGTTCGGGCCGAAGGACCTGATCGGGTTCATGCGCCAGGCGAGCGGCTGGGTGCGCAAGGCGCAGGGAATGGCGCGCGAGTTCCAGGGGTCGATCGACGAGATCGCGCGCGAGCAGGAGATCCAGGAGGCGAAGAAGGCCTTGGAGTCGGTGCAGGGCACCAACGCCATGGACCTGGCCGAGAAGCTCGACCCGACAGGAGCGGTCAAGGAGGCGACGTCGATCCTCAAGACAGAGGTCGAGACGGCGGCGCAAAGCGCCTCGGCGCCTGCGCTGGATGCCTCGATCCCCTCTGGCCTTGCTGAGCACCCGCCCATCGATGGCGGAGCCCCAGGTGTCACGGGGGCAACATCTTGGTCGCAGCCGCCCGAACCCGCAGGACCGCCGCTGCCGACCGGCCTCGCCACCGAGCCTCCCGCCGAGGCTGCGTCGCCCTCTGGCGAGCCTCCGCCCCCGGCGGCGGCAAAGCCGCCCGGCGCCGCCGATCGGCCAGCGGCTTAGCGCGCGGACCCGAAGGAGCGCCGCGTGCAGGACGAGACCGAGGACAAGAAGATGCCGCTCCTCGACCATCTGGTCGAGCTGCGGCAGCGGCTTCTCTACAGCGCCATCGGGCTGCTCGCGGCCTTCCTCGGCTGCTTCTTCGTCGCTGACACGCTCTTCTCGTTCATGAATGCGCCGCTGGCCTCGATCTGGCGCGACTTCAAGGCCGATGCATACCTGATCTACACGGGCCCGACGGAGGTGTTCTTCACCTACGTGAAGGTCGCGCTCTTCTTCGGGTTCATGATCTCGTTCCCGATCATGGAGATCCAGATCTGGCGGTTCGTGGCGCCCGGCCTCTACCGGAACGAGAAGCGGGTCATGTTCCCCTTCCTGTTCTTCACGCCGGTGATGTTTGCGATCGGCTTCGCGTTCAACTACATGCTCGTGCTGCCGCTGGCGCTGAAATTCTTCATGACGTTCCAGACCATGGGGTCGGAAGCCTCGCTCGGCATCCAGTTCCAGGGCAAGGTCAGCGAGTACTCCTCGCTGTTCATGCAGCTGTCGTTCGCCTTCGGCCTCTGCTTCCAGCTGCCTGTCGTGATGACCATGCTGGCGCGCGCCGGCGTCGCGTCGTCCGCCGGGATGAAGGCGAAGCGGCGGCATGCGATCCTCGGCGTCTTCGTCTTCGCCGCGATCTTCACGCCGCCGGACCCGCTGAGCATGATCGCGCTGGCGATCCCGATCGCGCTCCTCTACGAGGTCTCGATCCATTTGGCCGCGCTGATCGAGAAGAAGCGCGACGCCGAGGAGGAGGAGGAGCGCAAGAGGGCGCTCGACGACTGACGGCGGTTCCCAGCCGCGCCATGGACGCGGCAACGCGGCGCGGCTATAGAACCGGCCCAAAGCCGCACCGATACCGAGCCTGCCCATGCACGACATCAAGTTGATTCGCGAGGCGCCCGAGGCCTTCGACATGGCGCTCGCGCGCCGCGGCCTGGCAGCGCTGTCGGCCGAGCTGCTGGCGCTCGACGCCAAGCGCCGGGCCGCGCAGGCAGCGCGCGACGAGGCCCAGGCCCGGCGCAACGCTCTGTCTCGCCAGGTCGGCGAGGCGAAGAAGAAGGGCGAGAGCGCCGACGCGTTGATGGCCGAGGTCGCCCAGCTCAAGGATCGCATGGCCGCGCTGGAGTCCGAGGAGCAGGAGAGCTCCCGCGCGCTCGATGCCAAGCTCGCGGTGATCCCGAACTTGCCGGCCGACGACGTCCCGGACGGACGCGACGAGACCCAGAACCGCGAGCTGCGCAAGGTCGGCGCCCCTCGCCCGCAAGCCGATGTGCCGGGCGGCGCAAAGGAGCACTTCGACCTTGGCGAAGGGCTCGGGCTGATGGATTTCGACGCGGCCGCCAAGCTGTCGGGCGCCCGCTTCGTCGTGCTCAAGGGCGGGCTGGCGCGGCTCGAGCGAGCGCTCTCGGCCTTCATGCTCGACCTGCACACCCAGAGCCACGGCTACACGGAGGTCTATCCGCCGACCCTCGTGCGCGACGAGGCGATGTACGGCACCGGGCAGCTGCCGAAATTCGCGGACGACCTGTTCCGAACGACGACCGGATTCTGGCTCATCCCCACGGCCGAAGTGCCGCTGACCAACCTCGCCGCCGGCCAGATCCTGGACGAAGCGGCGCTGCCGCTGCGCTTCACCGCGTACACGCCGTGCTTCCGCTCGGAGGCCGGAGCGGCGGGCAAGGACACGCGCGGCATGCTGCGCCAGCACCAGTTCGGCAAGGTCGAGCTCGTCAGCATCACGGCTGCAGAAGCCTCGGACGAGGAGCAGCAGCGGATGACCCAGTGCGCGGAGGAGGTGCTGAAGCAGCTCGGCCTCGCGTACCGCGTCGTGGCGCTGTGCACCGGCGACATGGGCTTCGGCGCGCGGCGGACCTACGACATCGAGGTCTGGCTGCCGGGCCAGGGGCGCTACCGCGAGATCTCGTCCTGCTCGACCTGCGGCGAGTTCCAAGCGCGCCGCATGAACGCGCGCTACCGGCCGAAGGACGGGAAGGGGACGCGCTTCGTGCACACGCTGAACGGCTCCGGCGTCGCCACGGGCCGCGCCCTCATCGCCGTCCTGGAGACCTACCAGAACGGCGACGGCTCGGTGACGGTGCCCGAGGTGCTGCGTCCGTACATGAACGGCCTCGCGCGCATCGAGCCCGCCCCTCGCAAGGCGGGCAAGTCGTGAGCGCCGTCGGCAACGGCCCCATCGCCGCGCTCCAGGACCTCAAGAAGGCCCGGATCCTCGTCACGAACGACGACGGTTACCAGGCGCCCGGCCTGGAGATCCTGGAGGAGATCGCGAGCCAGCTCTCCGACGACGTCTGGCTCGTGGCGCCTGAGGTCGAGCAGAGCGGTGCCGGCCATTCGCTGACGTTGCGCCGTCCGCTGCGCGTGCGCCAGCGCGGGCCCAGGCACTTCTCCGTGGACGGCACGCCGACGGACTGCGTGCTCCTCGCCGTGAGCAAGATCCTGGGCGACCGACGCCCGGATCTCGTCCTCTCCGGCGTCAACCGCGGCGGCAACATGGGCGAGGACGTCACCTATTCCGGGACCGTCGCCGCGGCCATGGAGGCGACCTTCCTCGGCGTGCCAGCCATTGCGCTCAGCCAGGAATACGATGCGTCCGACCGCATCGACTGGGGGGCCGCGGCCGATTTCGCGCCCGGCATCATCCGCCGGCTGGCTGCCGGCCCCTGGCACCGCGACCTGCTCTACAGCATCAACTTTCCGCCCTGTCCGGCGGAGAAGGTCAAGGGCGTGCGCGCCGTCGCGCAGGGACGGCGGAGCGGACATATCGCCGTGATCGAAGGCCGCGACCCGAAGGGGAGGCCCTACATGTGGATCGGCGATTACACGGACGAGAGCAGCGACCAACCCGGCACCGACCTGGAGGCCGTGGCGCATCACGCCGTCGCCGTGACGCCCTTGCATCTCGACCTGACCCACGCGCCGAGCCTGGAGCCGCTCGATACCTTGCTGCGCTGAAGGCACGCACTCGGACGATTTCGCTGCGTCAACTGTTCCTTTACTATAAAGCTTAAGCAGAGTTTTACCATAACGTGTTGTTCTGGAAGTCATGTTGCCCCGTGGCCGGTGAACCTGCGAACATTGCCCCATGCGACGTCTTGCACCATTCCTGCGCGCCATCGCGCTCGGCGCCGTCCTGGCCGCCTTCGGCATGGGGACTGCCGATGCGGCGCCGCGCAAGCGCGGCGCTGAGAGCGGCCAGCGCCAGCACCGCGTCGCTGAAGGCGAGACGGTGTACGGAGTCGGCCGCGCCTATGGCGTGTCGCCGCAGGCCATCATCGACGCCAATCGTTTGCGGGCGCCGTACCATTTGAACGCAGGACAGCGGCTGGTGGTTCCCGGGTCGGCGAGCGCGGGGCGCCGCTCGGCCCCCGTCGCCGCAACAGGTGCGACAGGAAAGCCGAAGCGGCAGATCGAGCGGACTGCAGCGGCACCCGACAAGGATGCGAAAGCCGCGCCCAGGACCGCCGGAGACCTGCGTCCGCGCGAGCCTTCTGCGTCGCGGGCGGCCCTGCGCGATGCA
>JAEULF010000433.1 GCA_016793965.1 Alphaproteobacteria bacterium
TCGACCGCCTGGCCGCGGGTGTGCAGGCTGTTGCGCGCCGCGTTGCGGTTGCGCTGGCGCAGCTTCGCGTTGGTCCGCTCGGAACGGAAGCCGGAGAGCACCTCGATCGGCCGTCCCGGGCCGAACGTCTCCTGCAGCTCCGCCAGCACGTCGAGGAGGCGCAGGTCGATCACCGCGACCTGCTCGGCCTCGCGGTCGCGCAGCATGAACTCGATCTCGCGCAGCGCGTCGCGCCGATAGGTGCCGGCGACCTTGTAGACCTGCTCGACATGCTCGCCGCTGCGGTGGGCGAGATTGAGGACGCGCGGGCTGCCGTCGTCGATCCGCGCGCCGAGCTTGCGGCGCGGCGGCTCGTCCCAGACCCAATTCAGGTTGCCGCAGGCGCAGAGCGCGCCCGTGGCGGCCGTGGCGGCTACCGCTCGGCCCGCGAGGCACAGGAAGCTTCGGCGCGAGGTCAAATCGTCCCCCTCGATCCGGTGCGCGAGGATGTTTTTTCTAGCACCCGATGCCTACGCGTAAAGATCAAAATTGTGGTTAAGGAATTGCTCGCATGGCGCGACGCTCAAAGGTCACAGCAAGCCCAGGGCGCGCAGGCTGGCTTCCCCCGCCCGGCCAATGACCAGATGGTCGTGGAGCGTCACGCCGATCGCCTTGAGCGCCTCCTTGACCTCGCGGGTCATGGCGACATCGGCCTTGGACGGCGTCGGGTCGCCCGAGGGATGGTTGTGCACGAGGATCACGGCCGAGGCGCCGAGCTCGAGAGCGCGCTTGGCGACCTCGCGCGGATAGACGGGCGTGTGGTCGACCGTGCCGCGCTGCTGCCGCTCGTCGGCGATCAGCCGGTTCTGCCGGTCGAGGAAGAGCAGGCGGAACTCCTCGACCCGTTCATGGGCCATGGCGGCGCGGCAATAGTCGAGGAGCTGCTGCCATGAGGTCACCACCGGCCGGGTCATCGCCTCCTGGCGAGCCAGGCGGATCGCGGCGGCCCGGACCACCTTGAGCGCCGCGACGGACGCGTCGCCGAGGCCGTCGATCGCGGCGAGCTCATCGGCGGGAGCGCTGACGACCCCGGCAAAGCCGCCGAAGCGCGCGAGCAGCGCCTTAGCGAGCGGCTTCACGTCGCGGCGCGGGATCGCGCTGGCGAGGAGCAGCTCGAGCAGCTCGTAGTCCGGCAGCGCGTCCTCGGGACCGGCCAGGAAGCGCGCGCGCAGCCTCTGGCGATGGCCGTGGTAGTGGGGCGCCTCGGCTGCTCCGGACGAGTCGTCGCGCTCCCCGTCGCCTGCCATCGCCGCCGCCCCAGGGCCGCGCCAGCGCTAGACGGGATAGGGCGGCAAGTGCCAGCCCTTCGGCGAGCGGGTGAAGATCTCGTAGCCCGTCTCCGTCACCGCCACCGTGTGCTCGAACTGCGCCGACAGCTTCTTGTCGCGCGTCACCGCCGTCCACTGGTCGGCGAGGATCAGAACCTGCCAGGTGCCGGCGTTGATCATCGGCTCGATGGTGAAGAACATGCCTGCCCTCAGCACCATGCCGGTGCGCGCCTTGCCGTAATGCAGCACGGTCGGCGCGTCGTGGAAGATGCGGTGCACGCCGTGGCCGCAGAAATCGCGCACGACGGAGAAGCGGCGCGCCTCGGCATGCGCCTGGATCGCGTGGCCGATGTCGCCGAGCGTGGCGCCCGGCCTCACCGCCTCGATCCCCTGCATCATCGCCTCGTAGGTGGTCTCGCAAAGCTTGCGAGCCTGGAGCTTCGGGCTGCCGACGTAGAACATGCGGCTGGTGTCGCCGTGCCAGCCGTCGACGATCACCGTGACGTCGATGTTGAGCACGTCGCCGTCCTGCAGGACCTTCGCGTCGGACGGGATGCCGTGGCAGACGACGTGGTTGACCGAGGTGCAGATCGACTTCGGGAAGCCCTTGTAGCCGAGCGGCGCCGGCACCGCCCCGTGGCCGATGATGAAGTCATGGCAGAGCTTGTCGAGCTGGCCTGTCGTGACCCCGGGCTTCACGTGCGGCGTGATGAAGTCGAGCGTCTCGGCGGCGAGCCGGCCGGCGCGGCGCATGCCCGCGAAACCGTCCGGGCCGTGCAGCGGCACCGTCCGGTTCATCATGTCGCGCGTCGCCGCGTCCTCAGCCTCGGCCATTACCATGATCGACCCATCAGCGATGTCGGAATTGCCCGACACTATATTGCGAGCGGCAAAGGATTTTCCAACGCTATGCCGTCGCGCTCCACGCCGCACGCATATGCATAAGCCTCCACCCCGGCGGCGCGGGCCCTGGCGAAGGCCGCGGCATAGCCGGGATCGAGGTCGCCGGCCAGCGCGAACGCCTGGCAATCCGCGCGCTGGACCACGTAGAGCATGACGGCCCGGGCGCCCTGCCGCGCCATAGCGGCGAGCTCGTCCAAGTGCTTGGCGCCCCGGGCCGTGACGCAGTCGGGAAACTCCGCCAGGCCAGGCCGGCGGCACAGATGCACGTTCTTGACCTCGACAAAGGTCGGCGCCCGGCCAGGCGCCTCGAGCAGCAGGTCGATCCGGCTCCGCGCGCCGTAGGGGACCTCGCGCCTCACCCCCGGATAGCCGCGCAGCTCGGCGATCCGGCCGGCGGCCAGGGCCTCGGCAACGAGGTGATTCGGCAGGCCGGTGTTGATGCCGACCAGCGTTCCGTCGACAGCCACGATCTCCAGGGTCCAGGGCAGCTTGCGCGACGGCCGATCCGAAGCCGACAGGAAGACCGCGGACCCAGGCGAATCGAGGCCCAGCATGCCGCCGGGGTTGGGACAATGCGCCGTCACCGGGTCAGCGCGCCCGTCCAGTGCCACGTCTGCCAGGAAGCGCTTGTAGCGCTTGAGCAGGCGACCGGCCAGGAGGGGGGTCGGGAACCTCATGGCCGTTGTTGCCAGGCAGCGCCATCGGGCGACCGAATGCCGCCAACGGGGGCTTGCGTCCGCGCCGGATTTCCGGGATTACCGATGCCGTGCGCCGCGCCGACCCCCAGCGGACGGCGCCTGCCGGCCAGGGGATTCGGCCAGATGCCCGAGATCAAGGAGATCATCGAGAAGGCGCGCTTCGCGATCGCCAAGGACGTTCCCTTCGAGGCGTACCTGGTCAAGGGCGAGGACGTGAAGACCGCCGACTTCAAGACTCCCTTCCAGATGCTCTTCTCGATCCGCGACCTGCTGGTCGACGCGGTCATGCTGCCGCTGCGGCCGACGCCCGAGATGAACACGTGGAAGAAGCGCCTGCCCTTCGACGTCATTGCCTACGCCTACAAGATGCTGCCCTTCCGTCGCATGACCTTCGTCTGGGACACGCGCGAGGACAAGAGCGCCAAGACCGACTACATCGTCTGCGTGTTCCAGGACAAGGACGTGAAGCCGAGCCCGGACTACGAGGCCCTCTACAAGAAGCGCGCGGCGGCGCTGCCGCCGCCCAAGCCCAAGATCACGCTCTAGCATGAGCGCATTCCGGAGCCCGACATGAGCGCCCAATCGCCGCAACCGGCAAAGCCCGTCACGGCCTGCCTCGTGATCATCGGCAACGAGATCCTGTCCGGCCGCACCCAGGACGCCAACCTGGCCTACATGGCGAAGAAGCTGAATACCGTCGGGGTGCAGCTGCGCGAGGCACGCGTCATCCCGGACGTCGTCGCCACCATCGTCGCGACGGTGAACGAGGTTCGGACCGCGTTCGATTACGTGTTCACCACGGGCGGCATCGGCCCGACGCATGACGACATCACCTCCGCCTGCATCGCCCAGGCGTTCGGCGTGAAGCTGGTGCGCCACCCGGACGCGCAGCGCATCCTCGAGGACTACTACAAGCCGGCCGACCGGACGCCGGCGCGCATGAAGATGGCGGACGTGCCGGAAGGCGCAACGCTTGTGCAGAACCCGGTCAGCCGCGCCCCCGGCTTCCGCATCGCCAACGTCTTCGTTTTCGCCGGCGTGCCGCGCATCATGCAGGCGATGCTGGACAACGTGGCGCCGACGCTGAAGGGCGGCCTGCCCGTGATCTCGCGCGCGATCGCGAGCCAGGTGCGCGAGGGCGCGCTCGCCGCCGGGCTGGAGGCGATCCAGAACGAGTTCCCCGACGTCGATATCGGCAGCTACCCGTCCTTCGAGGCCGGGTCCTACGGCACCTCGATCGTGCTGCGCGCGACGGCGAAGCCCCGGCTCGACGCGGCGACGGAGAAGGTCATCGCGTTGAAGCGCGGCCTCGGCGGCCTCCCGGTCGAGCAGCCCGTAGTCTAGCCGTCGGCGTGACCAGGGCGGCGCGTCGTGGCATAGTGCCCTCATGGCGCACGCTGCGGAGAAGCCCTCGCGCATGTCCCTGGCGGCGTTCCTGGAATGGGACGACGGCTCGGACGCGCGCTACGAGCTGGTCGACGGCCAGATCGTCGCCATAGCGCCGGGGTCCCAAGTCCATGCGGCGCTCGCGGGCGCGCTGACCGTTGCCCTCGGCACCAGGCTGAAGCCGCCATGCCGGGTCTTTGGCAAGGGCGGCGTGGTCCCGGACGCCGCCGACGACACGGTCCTCGTCCCCGATGTCCTGGTGAGCTGCGCTCCGGTCGAGCGCAAGCCGATGGTCGAGGGCGCGGTGCTCATTGCCGAGGTGATGTCGCCCTCGACCCGCAAGCACGATCGCGGCGAGAAAGTGCCGCGCTACCAGGAGATGCCGTCCGTCCGGCACATCCTCCTGGTCGACCAGGAGCGGCGCCGCATCGACCACCTCAGGCGCACCGAGCGCGGCTGGGAGCAGACCGCGCACCTGGCCGGCGCCGCCGTGCCGCTCGACGCGCTGGGGATCGAGCTCCCGGTCGACGAGATCTACGCCGGCATCGCCTGAGCCCCGGCTACGGTCGCTTGCTGCCGTCCGGGTTGAAGACCTCGACCTTCGCCTTGCCGCGCAGATCCTCCATGGCCTTGCGCACGACCGCGCCGGTCTGCGCCTCGCGCAGCTCCTCCGCGGCATCCTCGAAGGACCGCGGCTGGGCCGTGCGCCGGTCCTCGACGCGGATGACGTGCCAACCGAACTCGCTCTGCACCGGCGCCTTCGACGTCTCGCCCTTCTTCATGGCGAAGGCGGCATCGGCGAAGGCCGCGACCATCTTGTCCTTGGTGAACCAGCCAAGGTCGCCGCCCGCCTGGCCGCCCGGGTCGATCGACTTCCCGGCCGCGAGCTTGGCGAAGTCGCCGCCCTTGGCGAGGTCCTTGATGACGCCCTCCGCCTCCTCCTTCGAGCGCACGAGGATGTGGCGCGCGCGCAGCTCCTCGCGGGCGCCCTGGCCGGCGACCTCCTTCTGGTGCGCGGCGCGCAGGCTCGCCTCGGTGACCTCCTTCTCGATCAGCTTGTAGAGGTAGGCCTGCTGCAGCACGCCGCTCTCGATGAACGCCATGCGCTTCTTGAACTCGGCCTCGTTCTGCATGCCGTCGGCGCGCGCCGCCTGGGCGATCAGCTCGCGCGCCACCACGCGCTCGATGACCTGCGGGAAGATCATCGCGAGCGGCACCTGCTGCATCTGCGGCGGCAGGGTCTCCATGTAGAGATCGAGCTCCGAGCGCAGGATCTGCCGCCCGTTCACGACGGCGACGACGGGATCGGAATCCGCCGGCTTCGGCTGGGCTGCGGCAGGCTGCGCGACGGCCGCGGCGATCGCGAGGGCGAGAAGCGGCGCTATGCCGCGGGCGAAGGCGATTGGCAAGGCGGGTCCTTTCACTGGGTGTCTCGGGGAATGTTGCGCAGCTTCGGCTTGGGCAGCCATCGAAATCCCGCCAGCAGCCGCACAGGAGCGTGAGCGCCGCCTCAGCCGCGCACGAAGCGCAGCGCCGCCGACGCGTCGACGCCCTGTGCCGCCGCCTTGGCGATCGCCTGCTGCGTCTTGGCCGCGTCGCCGTCGCCGACCGCCGCCGCCCACAGGACGGCAGAGCGCGTGCCGGAGCGGCAATGGGCGAGGACGGGCCCCCTCGCCTCGGCCAGCGCGCGCGCGAACTCCTGCACCTTCTCGGCGGTCAGAGTCGGGCCAGTGACTGGGATGAAGCGCACGTCCAGCCCGGCGGCGCGCGCGAGCTCGGTCGTGCGCTCATGGCCCGGCTGGCCGAAATCCTCGCCGTCCGGGCGGTTGATGACCAGCATCTTGAAGCCTTGGCGCGCGATCTCGCCGATCTCGACCTCGTTCGGCTGGCCGGCGACGGCTACTCCCTCGTCGAGGCGCATGATGCGCATGGGGTTCTCTCTCCCTCGTGCCAGCATCAAGAGACGCGCAGCCGCGTGATCTGGCAGTTGTCCAACGTGAACTGCCCCACGCTGGCCAGCGGCCAGCCGAGGGCGCGAACGATCAAGCACCGGAGCACCGCGCCGTGCCCGACGACCAGGACCGGCCCCGATCGCGCCAGCGGCGCCACGCGCGCGTCGAACGCGACGGCGGCGCGGCGCAGCGCCTGCTCCAGGGATTCCCCGCGCGGCGGCGCAAAGGTCGGGTCGCGCATCGCCCGCTTCGCCAGCGGATGGCCGTGCGACATGCCCTCGACCTCGCCGAAATGGCGCTCGTCGAGCGCCGGGTCGGCGACCGGCTCCGGATGCTCGGGCCGCCAGGCAGAGAGCAGGAGGGCCGCCGTCTCGCGCGCGCGCGAGAGGCGCGAGGTGAACACGCCGGCGAGCCGCGCTGCCGGGAACGAGGCTGCGAGGCGCAAGCCGGCATCGTGCGCCTGCGAGCGCCCCGCCTCGGTGAGCGGATGGTCAGAGCTGCCGCTGTAGACCGCGGAGGCGTTGCCGACCGACTCGCCGTGGCGCACGAGGAGCACGACGCCCGGCTCCAGCGGCGCCATGCTCAGCGTCGGAGCGAGGCGCTCTGCCGCGCTCGGGCCGTGGTCGATGTCGATCGCCGCGGCGGCTGACGTCATTGCGCTGCCTTCTGCTGGCGCGGCCGCACCTGCGCCTGCTTCTGGGCGTCGATCCACCAGGCGTCGAAGACCAGGCCGCGCTTCGGCACGACGTCGGGCCGGCCGAAGAAGCTCCAGTAGGCGACGCGGTCCACGCGCGAGTGCCAGTGCGGGACGAGCCACATGCCCCATTGCAGCACGCGGTCGAGCGCGCGCGTGCGCTCGACAAGGCTCTTGCGATCGGGCGCGGCGATCACCAGCTCGACGAGCGCGTCGATCGCCGGGTCCTTGAGCCCGATCTTGTTGCGCCCGCCCTCGCGGTCGGCCGAGGCGCTTCCCCAGTAATCGCGCTGCTCGTTGCCCGGCGATTCGGACTGGCCGAACACCTCGACCACCATATCGAAGTCGAACGTGTCCTCGCGCCGGCGCGACTGCACGGGATCGATCGTGCGCACCACCGCCTCGATGCCCAGCGGCTTCAGGCTCTGCACGTAGGGCAGCGCGATGCGCTCGAAGAGCGGGCTGTCCAGCAGGATCTCGAACTTGAAAGGCTTGCCGTCCTTGTCGACCAGCTTGCCCTCCTTCACCGTCCAGCCAGCCTCCTTCAGCAGGTCGGCCGCGCGCTTGAGGTTCCTGCGGTCGCGCCCGGTCCCGTCGGAGGTCGGCGGGT
This sequence comes from Alphaproteobacteria bacterium, assembly GCA_016793965.1. Classification (GTDB taxonomy): domain Bacteria; phylum Pseudomonadota; class Alphaproteobacteria; order JAEULF01; family JAEULF01; genus JAEULF01. Next base: position 7,551 of record JAEULF010000433.1, read on the forward strand.
TGTACTCCTGCGTGAACACCTCGTCCGGGACCTGGCCCTTCAGCCGCTGCAGGACCTCCAGCTCCTCGCCGGCCGGGAGCCCGCGCGCCGCAAGCTCGCTGTTGTCGAAGAAGCTGCGCGTCCGGCTGTAGGTCCCGAAGAACAGGTTCTTGTTCGACCACTCGAAGTCGAAGGCGAGGATGAGAGCCTCGCGCACGCGCCGGTCGCGGAAGAGCGGGCGCCGCTGGTTCATGATGAAGCCCTGCATCCCTGAGGTCCGCTCGTGCCGCAGCTCGTCCTTGACGAGCAGGCCCTCCTTCAAGGCAGGGATGTCGTAGGCCGTCGCCCAGTTCTTCGCCGAGTTCTCGGTGCGAAAGTCGAGCTGCCCGCCCTTGAAGGCCTCGAGCAGCACGGTCGCGTCGCGGAAGTACTCCGTGCGCATCGCGTCGAAGTTGCTGCGGCCGACGTTGACCGGCACGTCCTTGCCCCAGTAGCCGGGCACGCGCTCCATGACGAGGAAGCGGCCGGGCTCGAACTTGCCGATCTTGTAGGGCCCGCTGCCGAGCGGCGGCTCCAGGCTCGACTCCTCGAACTTGCGCGTCGCCCACCAGTGCTTCGGCAGGATCGGGATCTGCCCGAGGATGAGCGGCAGCTCGCGGTTCCGGTTGTTCTTGAAGGTGAACTTGACCGTGCGCGGCCCCGTCGCCTCGACCTTCGTCACGTCCTGGTAGTACAGGCGGTAGAAGGGCCGGCCCTTCTCGCGCAGCGTGTCGAAGGTCCAGATCACGTCCTCGACGGTGACGGGCTGGCCGTCGTGCCAGCGCGCCTCGGCGCGCAGCGTGAAGGCGACCCAGGAGCGGTCTGCCGGCGTCTCGATGGTCTCGGCGAGAAGCCCGTACTCGGAGAACGCCTCGTCGGCGGAGCTCTCCATCAGCGTGTCGTAGAGTCCCGACGCGCCGGCCGGGTTGCCCTTGATGATGAAGGGATTGAAGCTGTCAAAGGTGCCGACCGCGCCGACCCGGATCTCGCCGCCCTTCGGCGCCCTCGGGTTGACGTAGTCGAAATGCTTGAAGCCCTTCGGGTACTTGACCTCGCCGTGCATGGCCAAGCCGTGCGACGGTCCTTGGCCGTCGGCCGCCACCGCCGGCAGGGCGAGGACGGCAGCGATGCACGCCAGGCCGCCGAGCGCGAGGCATCGTGCACCGCGTGTGGGCGCTCCGCCGTTGGGCATGATGGGCTCCATCGCACACTCCTCCTGCCGCTCCGCCAGGGATGAATGGCGCGCCCGGCGCCTGGGATCAAGCGGCGCGACGGTCACGATCGCGCGCGCGAGCCCTCGCCGCGCAGCACGTCGATGGCCAGTTCGAGCAGTGCCTGGTCGCCGACGGCGACGACCTGCCCCTTGGCGCCGAGATGCAGCGGCTGTCCCTGCCAGTCGGCGATGCGGCCGCCCGCTCCCTCGATCACCGGGATCAGGGCGCAATAGTCGTAGGGCTTGAGCCCGGCCTCGCAGACGACGTCGATGAAGCCGGAGGACAACAGGCCGTAGGCGAAGCAGTCGCCGCCATAGACCGTCGACTTGACGGTGCCGAGGAGCCGGCGGAAGGCGTCGCCCTCCTGCGGCTCTGCGAACATCTGCGGCGAGGTGGTCGAGAGATAGGCGTCGGCGAGGCGCCGGCAGCCCCGCGCGCGCGCCGGCGCGTCGCCGAGCAGCGTCGGCCGGCCGGCGACGCCCAGCCAGCGGTCGCCGAGCATCGACACGTCGACGACGCCGACCACGGGGCGCCCTTCGAACAGCAGGGCCACCAATGTCCCGAAGGTCGGCTTTCCGGTGATGAAGGCGCGCGTGCCGTCGATCGGGTCGATCACCCAGACATAGGGGGCGTCCGTCCGCTCCGCCCCCTCCTCCTCGCCGAGGATGCCGTGGTCGGGATGGCGCTCGCCGATCATCCGGCGCAACGCTTGCTCGATCGTCCGGTCGGCGATCGTGACCGGGCTGAGGTCCTGCTTGCCCTCGATCGCCACCGGAGTTCGGAAGTAGCGGCGCGCGATCGGCCGCGCGGCGTCGCAGAGCGCGACGGCGAAGGCGGCCAGGGCATCAAGCTGCGGCGGGGTCTTGGACGGCATGGCGAGACGACATCCGTGAAATCGAACGGGCCACGCCGGCTTGCGACGTGGCCCGGATCGGGGCGGCAGCGCGATGCGCCTGGCCCGCAGGCGATGGCGGGCCGGGTCTGGCCTAAAGCGTCAGGGCAGCGGGGCCGGATTGGCGCTGAGCGTGCGCAGATAGGCCACCAAGTCCGCGCGCTCCTGCGTGTTGCGGATGCCGGCGAACGCCATCTTGGTGCCCTTCACGTAGTCGTTGGGCTTCCAGATCAGGTGGTTCAGCGACTCGTAGGACCAAGCGCCCTCGGACTTCTTCATGGCGTCGGAATAGGCAAAGCCAGCGGACTGCGCTTTCGCCTTGTTCACGACGTTCCAAAGATTCGGCCCGACCAGGTTCTTGCCGCCATCGGCGAAAGTGTGGCAGGCCCCGCACTTCTTGGCCGCAGCCTCGCCCTTCTTGACGTCCGCCGCGGCCAGGAGCGGCGCGATCGGCTCGAGCTTGTCCGCCGCCGCAGGCTGCGCCCCGCCCGCAGACGGCGCGGACTCTGCCGCCTGGATCGGATAGGCCTGCTGCGCCAGCGACTTCGGATGCACGATCAAGCGCGACGCGAAGCCTGCCATCATTGCGATGATGCCGGCCACCAGGACGGCGGCCACGATCTTGTTCAGCTCAAGCGTCGACATGGACCTCACCTCGATCGGTCTCGCTGCGGTCAACGGGACCCATCCTCTCTGGGCCAATTCCCCATACGGGCCAATGGCCGAGATCCCGCCGCGCGACCGGCGCACCATAGTGCCGGGCGGCCGGTTTGTCCAAGCCCCGCGGGCAGCGGCAGAGGGTTCAACCCTGGGCGCGACCGCCTGCCGCTGAGGGGGGCCGCGCCGGCTGCGCGCGGCCGGCACTTGTTCCGCCCGGGCACGGCGTGGCAGCTTCGCCGCCGCGGCCCAGGCTCAGCCGACCTTCCCGCCGGCTCAACCCGGCGTTCATCCCTCTGCCCGAGCATTCCCGGCATCCCGTGCGGCCAGTCCCGCCGCGCCGATTCCAGCACCGAGTGACCCCATGCCGACCGCTCGTCCCGCGGCCCCCGCCCAAGGCCCCGCCCAGTCGAAAGCCTTGGCCCCCATCCTGCCGCCCCGACTCGACGCCATCGTCGGCCCCGGCCCGGTGTCGTTCCAGGGGGCGCCCGGCGCCTATTCCAACCTGGCCTGCCGCGAGAGCTTCCCGCAGCGCGCGACCCTGCCATGCCACACCTTCGAGGACGCCTTCGCCGCCGTGCAGGAGAGCCGTGCCGCCATGGGCATGATCCCGGTGGACAACTCGATCGCCGGCCGCGTCGCCGACATCCACCACCTGCTGCCCGGCTCCGGCCTGCACATCGTCGCCGAGCACTTCCAGCCGGTGAACCACCAGCT
>JAEULF010000439.1 GCA_016793965.1 Alphaproteobacteria bacterium
GAACGACCCCTATCGCGGCGGCACGCACCTGAACGACGTGACGCTGATCGTGCCGCTGTTCGACGAGGCGGGGAACCTCATCGTCTTCCCGGCCGTGCGCGCGCACTGGGTCGATGTCGGCGGCATGGTGCCCGGCAGCTACTCCGGCCGCGCCACCAACGTCTACCAGGAGGGGCTGCGCATCCCGATCATCAAGATCGCGGAGAAGGGGCGCATCAACAAGGCGGCGCTCGACCTCATGCTCGCCAACATGCGGCTGCCGCAGGAGCGGCTCGGCGACTTCAACGCCTCCTTGGGCGCCTGCAAGATCGCCGAGAGCCGCATCAGGACGCTCGTCGCGCGCTACGGCTGGGCGACGGTGAAGGGCGCGGTGGCGCTGCACCTCGACCGGACCGAGCGCCGCCTGCGCGAGAGGATCGCGGCGCTGCCCGACGGCACCTATTGCTACGAGGACTACCTGGAGTTCTATGACGACGGGCGGCTGGATCCCGTGCTGGCGCGCGTCGCGCTGACCGTCGCGGGCGACCAGATCACCGCCGACTTCGCCGGCTCCAACCCGCAGGTGCCGGGCGTGGTGAACTCCTCGCTCGCGGTCGCCGGGGCCGGCGTGTTCGTGGCGATCAAGTCGACCCTCGATCCCGGCGGCGCGGTCAATGACGGCGCCTTCCGCCCGATAACCTTGAAGGCGCCGGAGGCCTCGATCTTCGACGTGCGGCTCGACGCCCCGGCCGGCGCGCATGGCGAAGTGCGGAAGCGGGCGCTCTCCGTCACGCTCGGAGCGCTCGCCCAGATCATGCCGGAGCTGGTGTCCGGCGACCTCTGCGGCAGCTCCTTCCCCAACGCCATGGGCGGCTGGAACGCCAGGCGCAAGCGGCCCTACGTCTATTTCGAGTTCCCGGCCGGCGGCAACGGCGGCTTCGCCGAGGCCGACGGCTCCTCGGCCTTCGTCAACGTCGATTTCGGCAACCTGCCGTCGATCCAGAACGCCGAGGTGCTGGAGAACGAGATGCCGGTGCTGGTCGAGCGCTGCGCGCTGCATGTCGACGGCGGCGGCGAGGGCGCGCGCCGCGGCGGCTCGGGCCTGGAGCGCGCGATCCGGCTGCTCGACGCCGAGGCGACGTATTCCTGCCTTAGCGATCGCGCCGTCATCCCGCCCTTCGGCATCCTCGGCGGCGGCAGCGGCGCCCCCTACGAGGTGGCGATCCGGCGCGGCCGGCGCGTCATCGCCTTCGACACGCCGGGCAAGGTCACCGGCCATCCGGTGCAGCGCGACGACGTGCTGCTGATCCGCTCGTCGGGCGGCGGCGGCTATGGCGACCCGCTCGCGCGCGACCCGGCGCTCGTCGCCGCCGACGTGGCGCGCGGCACGGTGTCGCGCGCGCGCGCGCGCGACGGCTACGGCGTGGCGCTCAACCGCGACGGCAGCGTCGACGAGGGCAAGACGCGGACGCTGCGCCGGCAGCTCGACAAGGCACGCTGCCGTGTCGCCGTGCGCGCGGACGATCGCATCGATCCCTATGTCGGCAAGCGCGGCCGCCGCCGCGTGCTCGACCTGGCGCCGGCGCTGGCGAAGGCGCTCAAGCTGCGCGACGGCGACCTCCTGGAGATCCTCGGCCGGCACCCCGCGCCGCTGCGCGCCTGGGCGCGGATCACGCCTGAGGCCAAGGCACAGGCGATCGCGCTGGATGCGTTCGGCCGGCGCGTGCTCGGCGTGGAGAGCGGCGACCGCGTCGTGCTCCGCCGCGTGGCGACGCCCGACCTGCCGCTCGGCATGGCAGGGTAGGGGACGGTCGCGCGGCGCCGCCCTCCGTGCTATTGTTGCCGAGCGGAGGGCCCTGATGCGCGCGGCACCCGTCACGGCGACGCTCTACGATCAGGACTTCGCGCAGTGGTGCGAGGAGCAGGCGGGCCGGTTGCGGTCGGGCCGGCTCGACGCACTCGACGTCGAGAACCTTGCCGAAGAGATCGAGAGCATGGGGAAGAGCCAGCAGCGCGAGCTCGCCTCGCGCCTGCAAGTGCTGCTGCTTCATCTCCTGAAGCAGCGCTTCCAGCCCGAGCACGACAGCCGGTCCTGGCGCTCGACGATCATCGAGCAGCGCGCCGCCCTGGCCGGCCTCCTGGCGCAGAGCCCGATCCTGCGCCGGCTGCTCCCGGAAGGGCTCGTCGCGGCCTATGCGGTCGCGCGCCGCCGCGCGGCTGCGGAGACCGACCTACCGGTCGCCACCTTCCCCGAGACCTGCCCATTCACGGCGGCCGACGCGTCGGCTACCGACGAGTAGCGTCTCCCCTACATCTTCTCCCGCACCGTCAAGTCCGGCATGACGGCGCGCAGGAAGGCGTCGGTGCGCTCGGCGCCGTGCAGGCGCAGCGCGTCGATCATGGGATAGCTGCGGTCGAGCTTCGACGGCAGGTCGAGCAGCATGCCCTTGAAGGCGGGGTCGGCCGGGTCGAGCGCGATGCGCCGCACCGTGATCGGCTTCAGCTTGCGGCCGTGGCGGCTGCGCAGCGGCCGCAGGAAGGAGCTGTTGCGCCGGATCATGACGTTGATCATCTCGATGGTCTCGACCTCCTGGTTGAGCGCCAGGTTGCCCGCCAGCTCGTTGCGCCGGTCGGCGATGTCGTTGGCGGAGACCGGCTCGCCCTTGCGCGCCTGCGGGTTGACCTGGATCACCCAGATCTCGTCGGGGATGGCGGTGCGCAGGCCGAGCTGCATCAGCGGGCCTTCGAGGTCGGTGAACTCGCGGATCGGCGGGTTGCAGGAGAACAGGCCGTCCCAGTAGAGGCCGGTGCGCCCGTCGATGCCGGTGATCTCGGCGGCGCGGAAGAGCGGCGGCACGGACGCAGAGGCGACGATCTCAGGCACGCCGACCGCGGGGCTGCGGAACACGGTGCGCGCCCCGGACTCGACGTCGGTGGCGCCGATGAAGAGCGCGGGCAGCGGACGCTGCTCCGCCGGCATCGTCCCGTCGCCCTCGATGCTGAGCGCCGTCTCGACGTCGCGCCCGAGCTCGCGGGCGGCCAGGCCGGCGAAGACGCGGCTCGACAGCTCCCATTGCACGGGCTGGCGCGCCGCCTGCACGCGCCAGAAATTCTCGGCGCTCTCGATCGGCGAATGGGCCGTCATGGCCTCCCAGAACCCGGCCAGGCGGCGGGCGGCAAGGGTGCCGGCCTCCGCCCAAGGCAGGTGAGGATCGGCCAGCGCCGACCAGACCAGCCCGGCCGCGACGGCGCCGCCGGAGCTGCCGGACAGGCCGACGAGCCGCGTGCGCGCGGTGCGGTCCGCCGGGTCGCCGAGCACGCCGCGCGCGAGCAAGCGCTCCAGCACGCCGGCGACATAGGCGGCATGGCTGCCGCCGCCCTGCGCGGCAACGGCGACGAGGGCGCCGCGCGGCGTCGTCGGCGGGGCGGGAGCGTCGCCGCTCACAGCGCGAACAGCCGACCGAATTGCGGCAGCTTGTCCTGGACGCCAGCGAGCCTGAGGCTGTGCCAGGCCATGGCGTGGTTCGACGCCGTCACCGGCTTGCCGATCACGCTCTCGACCTCCGCAGCGATGTCGATGGTGCGCAAGCTGGTGCAGGAGACGAAGACGCCGTCCACCGCCGGGTGCTTGCCGAGATCGATCGCGGCGTCGCGGATCGAGGCCGTGCTGATGCGCGCGACCTTGTTGTCGTCGAGCTCGGTGAAAGAGCCCATGACCGGGATCTCCAGCCCGCGCCCCATGAAGAAACGGCGCAGGCTCTGGTTGACCTCGTCGGCATAGGGGGTGAGCAGCGCGATGCGGCGCACGCTCAGCGCCTTGAGCGCCGCCAGGGCGCCGGTCACCGGCGTCGTGCAGTGGCGGGCCGCCTTGCCCTCGCGGATCCTGGCGAAGACCTTGTCCTCGCCCATCACCGCCGTGCCTGACGTGCAACCGTAGCCGATGACGTCGAAATCGGCCTGCGGCGGCAGCAGCCGCGCCGCCTTCGGGATCTCGGTCTCCATCGCCGCCAGGGTCTCGACGGTGATGTTGGTGTCGTTCCACAGACGCGCGTGATAGAGCGCCACCCCGGCCATCGAGAAGACGCGGCGGAACTCGTACTCGATGGTGTAGTCCGAGGCGAGGACGAGGAGGCCGACGACGGCGCGGGTGCCGATGCCCTTGTCGAGCGCGTGCGGCAGCTTTCGCTTGCTCAGGACGAGATCGTCGGTGTCGATGACGGCCATGGCGCGGACCCTTTGCAACAGAGGGGCGGCCCCGGTTGCCGGACGGCCGCCCCGTTGACGTCGCTCAGTCTGGCGCGGCTCAGTCCTTCGCCGCAACCACCATGATCTCGACGCAGTAATCCGGCGAGGCCAGGGTGGATTGCACCGTGGCGCGCGCCGGCGTGTTGCCGGGCGAGACCCAGGCGTCCCAGACCTCATTCATCTTGGCGAACTCGCGAATGTCCGTGAGCCAGATGTTGGCCGAGACGAGCTTCGACTTGTCGGTGCCGGCCTTGGCCAGCAGGTCGTCGATGCGCTTCAGCACGTCCTTGGTCTGCTCGGTGACGCTCTTGCCGGGCGCGCCGCTCGCCACCTGGCCGGCCAGGTAGACGGTGTTGCCGTGGACCACCGCTCCGCTCATGCGGGGGCCGGCATCGATGCGCTTGATCGCCATGGGTCGCTCTCTCCTCGCGTCTTGCTTGCTGGGGCTTCGCGCCGCCGGGCAGGGCGCCGGCCGCGCGGCGCCAGTTGACGCGGGCCGACCTCAGGCTTGCAAGCGGAATTCGCCGTCGGCGTCGCTCCCTGGCCGGCGCGCGACGATGCCGCGGCGCTCCAGGTCGATGAGGTGCGCGAGCACAGAGCGGCCGGCCGCCTTGTGCAGGGTCCTGGCGATGTCTGCATAGAGGGCGGCGACGATGGCCGGGATCTCGGCCGGCGCCTTCGCGAGCTGGTCGAGGATCTGGCGCTCGCGCGCGCGCCGATGCGCGGCCAGCGCCAGCAGGAACGGGCGCGGCGCCGTGATCGCCGGGCCGTGCGCCGGGTAGAGGATCGCGTCGTCGCGCGCGAGCAGCCGGTCGAGCGATGCCATGTAGGCCGCCATGTCGCCGTCCGGCGGGATCACCACGGTGGTCGACCAGCCCATGACGTGGTCGCCGGTGATCACGGCGTCCTCCTCCGGGAGCGCGTAGCAGAGATGGTTGGAGATGTGGCCGGGCGTGTAGAGCGCCTCGAGCGACCAGCCGTCGCCGGCGACGCTGTCGCCGTCGGCCAGCCGCACGTCCGGCTCGAAGCCCTGCTCGATGCCTTCCTCGACGCCGCCGGCGCCTGGCGTCAGCACCGGGCCGAAGCCATAGATCGGCGCGCCGGTGCGCGCCTTGAGCGCCGCCGCCGCCGGCGAGTGGTCGCGGTGGCTGTGGGTGACGAAGATGTGCGTGACGCGCTCGCCGGCCACGGCGCCGAGGATGGCCTCGACATGCTCCGGCATGTCCGGTCCCGGGTCGACGACGGCGACGTTGCCGCGCCCGACGATGAGCGTGCCGGTGCCGTGGTAGGTGAAGGGGCTCGGGTTGCGGGCGACGACGCGACGCACGAGTCGCGAGACCCGCGCGCTCTTGCCGTACTCGAACTCCATGTCGCGGACGAACGGGATCATGATGCCATCCTGGTGACTCGAAAGGCGACGCCGGTTGCGTCGCGGCGGGCGGACTATGGCGCCGCGCCATGCTGCCACATATTGACGTTAGCGTGACGCTGTGCGTGATGGGCGCGTGATCGAGGCGTGAACGGAGGTCGCGATGCCCAGGATGCTCTGCGCGGCGGCGGTAGGCGTGGCGCTCCTTGCCGGTGCTGCTGCTCTGGCGCCGCCCGCGCATGCGCAGCAATCCGCACGCGCCGGCGTGACTGCGAGCGTCAAGGGCGACGTCAAGATCTGGCCGGCGATCGGCGGCCCGGCGCAGCCGGCCGGCAGCGGAACCGTGATCTTCGTCGGCGACAGGGTGGAGACCGGGCCTCAGGCCAGCCTGCAGCTCCTCATGCTCGACCGGACGGTGTTCACGGTCGGGCCGGGCAGCAGCATGGCGATCGATGCCTTTGCCTATGACCCCAAGCGGACGCCCGCGGAGAGCGCGCTTGCGGCGCGCCTGACCCGCGGCATCATCCGCTACATCTCCGGCGACATCGCCGCGCGCAACCCGGAGGGAGTCAACCTGAAGCTGCCGGTGGGCACCATCGGCGTCCGCGGCACGGCGCTGCTGGCGATGCTGCAGCCCGACGGCGACGGCTATGTCGGCCTGCTCGGGCCGGGGCCGCGCAACGACGCCAACCTGAAGCCGGGCGGGCTGGCGTTCGCGCCGGCCGCCGGCGGCGCTCCGATCGAGGTGCTGCGCGGCGACAGCGGTTTCGTGCTCGGCGCCGGCGGCCAGCCGGGGCCGGTCGGGCCGATCCCGCGATCCGTCCTCGCACGCTTCGATGCAGGCATTGCCGCCGCGGCGCAACCGGCTCTGCCCGCCGGCACGCGAACGGCGGACGTTGCCGGCGCCGAGGGTGCTGCTCGCGCGGCCGAATCGCAGGCGCATGGTTTCGTGGCCACCGCCGTCGATCCCCGCCCTGGGCCTGGCCGCGGCCCTTCCATGGTGCCGCCCCGCAGCCCCGACCCGCAGGGACCGATCTTCTCCGCGGCCCTCGTGCAAGCGGCATCGACCGCCGGCGCTCCGGCCCTGGCGCAGATCGCCGCCCAGGGCGCGCAGAGCCTCGTGGCCGAGCAGCGCACGCTCTCGACCTTCGCCGAGCTCGGCGCATTGGGGGGATCCGCGTCCTATTCCGCCACCGGCGTGGCGATCCGGCCGGGGGCCTTGAAGGAGCCGCTCCTGACCGCCGCCTCTGACATCAGGCGCGTGGCCGAGACCATGACCGACTTCGCGAGCCGGCCGCAGATCGGCAGCTACGACGTCTCGCTGTCCGTCAACTTCGCCACGCGCTCCTCGACCTGGTCCGTGTCGAACATCGTGGTGCCGTCCATGGGATACACGAACGGCACGCTGTCCGGCTTCTTCACCCCGTCCCAGCCGAACGACTACAGCAGCGTTGCCAACGCGAACCCTGGCCAGGCCTTCAACGTGTCGGCGTCCAGCACCTCGTCCCTCTCGCCCGGCGGGAAGTTCTTCCGAGTCGACGGCGTGGTGATGCCGGGCGGCGGCGATCCGCGCGGCCGCCTCTTCACGGCTCTTGCCGTCAGCAACGCGGCGGGCGGGCCTCCGATCGCCTCTGGCGCGGCCATCCTCAACGCGCAGTAGCTCCGGCGGATGATCGCGGGTCTGGCCGACGGCGCTGGGGCCGCTGCGCGATCGCGCAATCTCCGATTGCCGAATGCCAGCACGCTTCCGGAAGGGATGAGCGCAGCGTTGGATTTGCGCGCTTCTGTCGCGGACGGAAGTCATATCGCAGCGGCGCGCTTTCATGCCTCCTTCTGGGTCCGGCGTCGCAACACGGCGCTTGCAGCGTTGATTGCTGGCCCGGCAACGCGACTATCTTGCGCGCTGGGTCGTGCGTAGATTGGCGGCCACGTCTTGCGCATGGTCTCAAGGAGGCGGAAGCATTGATGCGACATGCTCGGCCATCGGAAATCGACGTCGTTCGGTGCCGCTCGGCGCTCGGACGGAAGGCTGCGCTCGCCTGCGCCGCGCTCGTGCTCGCGCTCCTCGCGTCGCCTGACGCGCAAGCGCAGGGCCAGCAGGCCGCACGCGCCGGCGTGACGGCGAGCGTCAAGGGTGACGTCAAGATCTGGCCCGCGATCGGCGGTCCCGCTCGCCAGGCCGGCAGCGGCTCGGTCATCTTCGTCGGCGACCGCATCGAGACCGGGGCGCTGGCGAGCCTGCAGCTCCTGATGCTCGACCGGACGGTCTTCACGGTCGGCCCGGGCAGCAGCATGGCGATCGACACCTTTGCCTACGACCCGAAGAAGCCGCCGCAGGAGAGCGCGCTCGCGGCGCGGCT
>JAEULF010000451.1 GCA_016793965.1 Alphaproteobacteria bacterium
AACGAGGCCAACCTCTCCTACGCCAACCTGAACGGCGTCGACCTGCGCAACGGCTCGCTCATGGACATGAGCGAGGCCGACAAGGATGACACGCTGTCCCATCGCCGCTTCAAGCGCGCGAGCGACAGCTTCAGCCCGGTCGCCGAGCTGATCGACGCCAACCTGACCGGCGCCATGCTGGTCGAATCGCGCCTCGCCAACTGCGACCTGACCGGCGCCGACCTGTCGGGCGCCGACCTCACCGGCGCCGACATGTCGAACACCGTGCTGGTCGGCGCCACGCTGGTCGATGCCAAGCTCGAGAACGCCAACGTCAGCGGCGCCAAGATCCTCGGCGCGACGCTCGACGGCAAGACGGAGGCGGCGATGAAGGCGGGCGGTGCCAGCCTCGCCGCCGCCAAGGAGTGGCGCGACATCGCCAAGGAGTTCCCGGCGATGCTGGTGGCGCACCAGGACCACCTGTCGACCAACGGCGCGGAGGGCCAGAGGCTGGACGTCGACATGGTCAAGCTCGAGGGCCAGGACGTCAGCGGCAAGAACCTGTCGATGGTGCGCATCCGCCGCTCCAGCTTCCAGGGCACCAATTTCGCGGGCACCAAGCTGGTGATGTCGGATTTCTCCTATTCCGACCTGCGCGGCTGCAACTTCACCGGCGCCGACGTGTCCGGCTGCGTCTTCCGCGGCGCCAACCTGGAGGGCGCCGACTTCACCGGCGCCATCATGCGGCCGGTGACCATCGACGTCGGCGGCAAGGAGGTGACCTGGCCGACCAACTTCCAGCGCGCCGTGCTGCGCAAGGCCGACCTGCGCTCGACCCAGATCGAGCGCGCGATCTTCCGCGGCTGCGACCTGACGGAGTCGAAGCTCTCGCTGGCGATGCTCAAGGGCTCCGACCTGACCGGCGCGCGGCTGCCCGCCGGCATCACCGACGAGAAGGTCGTCGGGCTGAAGACGTGGGGAAAGGACGCGGGCAAGGATGGGTCCAAGGGCGCCGCGCCTGCCGCAGAGCCGCCGCCGGATCCGGCAGCCCCGGCCGAGCCGGCACCGGCGGCGCCCGCCGACGGCGACCTGGGCCGCGTCCGCGTCGCCGACATCAAGGGCGACCTCTGGCGCCGCGACCAGCCGAAGAAGCGCTAGGGGAGCGGGCCTATTCCCCGATCATTGCAACGCGCGGATGCACGGTCCTTGCCCGCGCAGCGAGCTTCGGATCGCTGGTCGCCAGGGCGCAATCAAGGCGCTGCGCCAAAGCGACGTACAGGCAGTCCTGCAACGGGTGCTTGATCTGCAACGCGAGGTCGATCGCCGGCTGCAGGAGCGCCCCGGACGGAATGAGTTCGACATGTCCGGCGTCGAGGCTGTGGCGCCACTCGCCGCATGCTCGCCTTGCTTCCTCGCCGTTCATCTCCCCAGTCCGGACCTTGCGGGTCACCGCCGCCGCGACCTCGACTGCGAAGATGTCGGGAGCGAGAAGGCCATCCGGTGCGTCGAGCAGGGCCAGCGCCTGATCGGAACCGATCTCGACGCACAGCCACTTCACGGCGACGCTTGCGTCGATGACGATCACCCCCGCTCCTCGCGATCGGCTCGAATGCCGGGCGTCGAGTCGGACATGACGCCGTACTTCGCCTTGAGCTCAGCTTGCATCTCCCGCGCCCGCCGCGCGAACTCGCGGCGCGCCTCCAGTGCTTTGTCGGTCAGCACCTGCCGCAGCTCCTCTTCGAGGCTGCGCCCGGCGGTCTTCGCCCGCGTCCGGTGTGATTCGAGGACCCAGTCCTCAAGCTGCCTGATCTTGACGTCGGCCACGTTGCGCCCCCATGGGGTCATGGCCCCATCATAGAATGAAGGGGCCGCTTTCGGCAACGCTATCGCCCGAGCGCCTGGGCCCGCGCCGCCCGGAAGATCCAGGCCGTGTCGTGCGCCGCGCGCTTGTTGGCGTCGAAGCCGGCGAAATACAGCGCATCGTCGCCGGGGAAAGGCGATCGCGCGATGTCGCGCGTCGCCACGAGCGGCCGACCTGTGGACGGGTGGGCCGGCGCGATCGCGTGCAGCTCGTAGCTTCCGTCGGGATGCCGACGCAAGTACCAGCCGCCCGCTTCGATGCCGCCCTCCAGCCGGACATGGCCGGGCGGCGCAGCGACCCCGGGCGCATAGAACGCCTCCAGCCCCAGCAGCACGTCGACCTCGCCGTCCGGGCGCGCCAGCACCGTCATGCCGTTGTACGCGGCGATGACGTAGCCGATCCGCGTCGCCCAGGCGCGGCCGAGGAAGTCCGAGAGGTCAAGCTCCGTCGCCTCGCTGCCGTCGCGCGGGTCGATGCGCAGGATCCGCCCGGGATTGCCCTCCACGGCGGCGAGGAGCCGCGCCCGACCGTCCGGCCCGCGGATCGCCGTCAGGCCGCGCAAGCCGGTCTCGGAGGTGTTCGGCTTCGGGTTCGTGTAGGCGAGGTCCCAGCGCGGCGCGGCGCCGTCGATGCGGCGGTAGACCTGCTGCCCGATCGCCGCGGGGAGAACGCCGTCGGCAACCGCGAAGCTCGACACGCGCACGCGGTCCAGGCCGGGGAACGGGCCGGCGACGATCGACCCAAGAGCCAGCTCCGGCGCGTCGCGCCAGCGGATGCGGCCGGGCGCATCGACGTCGTACGTGCCGGCGTAGATCCCATAGGGATCGTTGCCGGCGAGCACGACGTCGGCACCAGTCGCTGCGTCGCGGTGGAGGGCAAGTGCCCGCACCTGCTGGATTCGGCCGCCGGTCAGCCGGGGCGCTGCCAGGGGCATGGTCGCCCAGGCGCCCGTCGCATCGTCGCGGGCGAAGACCTGGCTCTCGCCGGCCAGGTCCCAGGCGGCGGCAAGCAGCATCGTCGCCGGCGACGGCAGCGCGCGCCCGGCGCCGTCGCGGGCGAAGATGACGCTCGCCAGGGCGGAGATCGCGAGGAAGCGGGGCCGGCCGCGCGGCAGTCGCTCGGCGAGGTTGCGCTCGACGCGCCAGCGCGCCTGCGGCCCGTCCAGGACGAGGAGCTGCGCGCCCTGCAAGCCTTCGCCGCCCGGCCGGTCCTCCCAGTAGCCGTTGCCGGCGTAGAGCCGGCCGCCATGGACGGCGAGGTTGCGCATCTCCGTGCCGCCCATGAAGCGGCCGGCCGCATCGGTGCCGCCGGCGACGAAGGAGACGGCGAAGCCGGTCGCCGTGACGTCGCTCGCATGGGCTTGCGACCGCTCCAGGCTGACGGCTGCGAGAAGCAGCGCCGGAGCCACGCGCCAGGACCTCATTGCGCCCCCTTTTCGCGCAGCAGGGAACCCGAGCAGCCTCAGCGCCCGACCGCCCGCCAGCCGATGTCGCGCCGGCAGAAGCCCTCCGGCCAGTCGATCGCGTCGACCGCCTTGTAGGCGCGCGCCTGCGCCTCGGCGACGGTGCGGCCGAGCGCCGTGACGCCGAGGACGCGCCCGCCGTTCGCGACCACCTGCCCGCCCGCCGCTTTCGTCCCGGCGTGGAAGATGCTGAGGTCGGCGGGATCCGACGTGGCCGCCGCCCTGTCGAGGCCGCGGATCGCCGTGCCGCCGCGCGGCGTGCCGGGATAGCCCTCCGCCGCCATGACGACGCAGAGCGCCGCCTCGTCATGCCAGCGCAGGTCGAAATGCTCGAGCACGCCGTCGCGCG
>JAEULF010000004.1 GCA_016793965.1 Alphaproteobacteria bacterium
TCACACCGTCGGCCCGCCGGTGATGCCGAAGCGTCGCTTGATGCGGGCGAAGAGCTGGTCGCGCACGGTGCGGTAGGCATCGAGGCGGACGTCCCGGCTGCCCTCGGCATGGGTCGGGTCGAGCGTCGGCCAGTACTCCACCGCGCAGGCCATGGTGCGCGTCATCTCGACGGCCTTGTGATGCGCCTCGGGCGAGAGCGTCACGATCAGGTCGAACGACCCGTCCTCCAGCTCGTCGAAGGACTTCGCCTTGTGGCGTCCGAGCTCGATGCCGAGCTCTGCCATGGCGGCGACCATGAAGGGATCGCGCTCGGCCGGCATGACCCCGCATGAATCGACGTAGATGCGCTTGCCGAGCAGGTACTTCAGCATCCCCTCCGCCATCGGCGAGCGGACGGCGTTGTGGGCGCAAGCGAACAGCACGCTGCGCGGCTGCTCGGTCGGCGGGGGGTCGGTCATGGGCGCCTCGGCGGCGTCTCGGCCTTTCGGCCTAGGTCGAACGGCTGGGCGCCCCTCGGGCCCAAGTTCACGCGCGGGCACACCCGCGCTTCGGGCCGGACTATAGTCTGTCGCCGTCCCTCGCCACCGGGAATCCGCGAGCCGCCCCGCTGGACGCCCAGCGCAACACCACGAGCGACCCGATGCAACCGCCGCCGCAGCAGGATCTGGCAGCAACGTCCGCCGACTCGGAGGCGCGTGCCGCGGGCGCGCGGGCCTGGCGGCGCTGGCTCGCGATGCGGCGCGGCATCGGCGCCGCGCTGCTGTTCCTGCTGCTGCTGCTGGGCGCCGCGCTCATGCCGCAGCGCGCGCGCGGCCAGCCGGTCTCGCTGCAGCCGCCCGAGCGCAAGCCGCCGGTCGGCGATTCCGTCGAGGGCCGCTTCGCCGTGGGCGGCTGGGCGGGGACGCTGCAGACCACGCCGAAGGGCGACCGCTTCGTCGCCTGCCAGGCGACGGGCGCTCTCGCCGGGGGCGCCAGCGCCGGCATCCGGCTCGACCGCAGCGGCGACATCGCCGTGACCATCAGCAATCCCGGCTGGCGGCTCAGGGTGGGCGACCTGCTGCCGCCGCCCCCGGAGGTCCCGGCAGAGGGCCAGGCGGCCGCGGCCGGCAGCCCGCCCGCCGGCGCGCGCCAGCCCGACCCGCGCGGCATCGAGCCGACCGGATATGTGGTGTCGCCCGGCCGGGTGGTGATGCAGCTCGGCAGCAGCGCCCGTCTCGTCGAGGCGGTGTTCGGCCAGGGCTGGATCGCCGTGCCGCTTCCGAGCGGGGCGGTCGAGTTCCGACTGCCCGACGCGCGCCGCGTGCTCGGCGCGTTGCGCAGCTGCGCCCAGGCGGCGCTCGCCAAGGAGGCGGAGTCCGGCAGCGCGCGCGCTGCGGCTGCGAGCTCCCGCTCGGTTTGCAGGCCGCCGGTACCGAGCGGCGCCGCCGCGCCCGCCGTCGCCGACGAGATCGTGCTCGCCTCGCAAGACCCGATCATCGATCGCGCCGCCCTGCGCGGCATGCTCGACGCGGCGGGGCTCGGTCGCGCCGACGTCCTGCCGGCCAACATCGTCCGGAGCGAGTATCCCGGCGCCGCGCATGCCTGGCTGATCGACGGCGCGATCGGCTACGCGCTGGCGTGGTCGCGCGCGCGGCTGCCGCTCGACAAGATCGGCCCGCAGACCTTCAAGCCGGAGGACTTCGCCTGCCGCGGCAGCTTGACCGTGACGCCGCATGCGCGCCGGCAGGGCAGCCTGTCCTCCCTGGCCCAGATGATCGCCGGCTGCGACGGCTTCATCGGCTCGACGGTGCACTTCATGACGGTGGTCGAGCGCCGCTCGGTCGTGGCGGCGTTCGTCCACTGCGCCGATGCGACGCGCACCGACGACGCCATGAAGGCGGATGACGCGCTCGCGCGGCTGCTGCTGCAAGGCCTCGACGGCTGGGCGCCTCCCGGCGCGCCGGGAAAGTAGCGGCATGGCGCGGGCCCGCATGCGTCTCCGTCTGCCCAGACCCTTCCTTCCGGTGCCCTTCCTGGCAGCGCTGCTTGCGGCCGTCTTCGCCGCCTTGCCGTTGACCGGCTGCTTCCTGCCCGATCGCTTCGAGGCGGAGCTCTCGGTCGACGCATCCGGCGACATGCGCTTCGACTACAAGGGAGACCTTGTCTACCTGCTCGGCGCCTTGGAGATCGCCGAGGGACGGATGGGCAAGGACGACGCGGAGCTGAAGCGGTTGGCGAAATCGATCGGCGCGGCGCGCGGCACGCGCGACGTGACGCGGGACGGCCCGCGCTATGCGGTGGAGCTGCGCCTGCGCCAGGTCCTGAAGCCAGGCGAGCGCTTCGCCTTCCCTCCTGTCGGCCTGCCGGTGTTCACGCTGGCGCGCGGCGAGGACGGGACCTTCACCCTGCGCGGCGTCACGGCGTCGCAGGACCACCTGCGCGCGCTCGAGCGCCTGGCGATCCGCTTCCGCGGCACGCTGACGGCGAAGCTGCCCGGCAAGGCCGTCGACCACAACGGGACGGCCGACCGGGGGCTGTTCTCGGACGCGTACAAATGGTCGTTCAACTCGCTGCGTGACCCGCCGCCTTACTTGGTGACCAGGACCGGCAAGTGAGGTCGGGCGACGGGCGGCGCTCGGGTCGATAAGGGATTTCCCCATTTTGACCGGGCATGGCGCTGGTGCGATACGGGCGCCAACCCAAGAAAAAATGCTCTAGGGAGAGCCCGCGCCATGCACCTGACCGTCGACCGCGCCGCTGTCGTGGCGCTCGTTGCCGCGCTCCTCTGCGCAGGCGCCGCGCCCGCCGTCGCCGCCGACATCGAGGCCGGCCGCAAAGCGTTCGCCAAGTGCGCGGCGTGCCACGCGCTCGAGCCCGGCAAGCACAAGGTCGGGCCGTCGCTGCACGGGGTGTTCGGGCGGGTGTCCGGCACGGCGAGCGGCTTCGCCTTCTCCCAGGCGATGCGCAAGGCCAAGGTGACGTGGAGCGACAAGACCTTCGCGGCCTACTTGCACGCGCCCAAGGACTTCGTGAAGGACAACAAGATGGCGTTCGTCGGCATCAAGGACGACGCCGAGATCGCCGCCCTCGCCGCGTACATCAAGGCCGGCGCGCAGCGATAGGCGCGCGGCGCTGCCGCGCCCCAGATGCGGCCTCGGCCAGGGCGGCGGCCGTGACGGGCGCGCGCAGGACGGCAGCGGCGCCGAAGTCGCGGAGCGTGGCTGCCATGTCGTCGTGCAGGTGCGCGAGCCCGTTGTCGATCACGACGACCGGCGCGCCCGAGCGGGCGATCGCGTCGGACCGCAGCACGTCGAAACCGTCCAAGTCCGGCATGTAGAGGTCGGCGACCACGCAGCTGATCGGCGCTTCGTCGCCCAGGCGCGAGCGGAGCCAGCGCAGGGCGTCCGCGCCGCTGGCGCAAGCGGATACGGCATGGCCGGCGTCGCGCAGCGCCTGCTCGCGGCGCCCGCGTTCGATCTCGTCGTTGCAGATCAGCAGAACGGTCACGGCTTGCTCTCGCTTGCCGGCCTGAGATGCGACCGCGCTGCGGCTCGGGCAATTCCGCCTTGCGGCTTAGCGCGAGCGGCCGAGGCGCGAGCGCCGGCGGCATGGCAGGCAGGACGCCTGCACGTGCCCGCGCGCTCCGAACGCCGTCATCATGGCGCCATGCGCCAGCTGGCACCCTTGGCCAATCCCGCGATCGCCCGCCTTTGGTCCGCCCTTGCGCTGACGGCCGTCGGCGAGGAGCTGGTGCGCGTCGCGCTGACCTGGATCGCCGTCGATCTGATCGGGACCGACGCGCCCTATCTCTGGGCGGTGCAGGCAAGCGCCATGCTCGTCGGCGCCGCTTTCGGCGGCCGCTTCCTCGACCGGCGCGACCCGCGCCTGACCATGATCTGGGCGAACGTTCTGCGCGCCGCGGCGGTGCTCGTGCCTGTCGCGCTCTGGGCCGCGGGCGCGCTCGGCATCTGGGCGCTGGTCGTGCCGGCGGCGCTGCTGTCGCTGCTGCGCTCGCAGTTCGAGCCCGCGATGCTCGCCGCCCTGCCGCGCCTGGCGGCCGACCCCGGCATGCTGTTCGCCACGAACGGCCTGGTCGATATGGTCAACCGCGTGGCGCGCTTGGTCGGGCCGGGGCTTGCCGGACCGCTCGCCTCGCTCGTCGCCATCCCGCATTTCTTCACGATCCACGCGGCGATCCTGCTCGTCGCCGCGGCGCTGATCGCCAGCCTGGCGCGCGCGCTGCCGCGCCTGCCCGCCGCTGCGGCGGGCGGTGCCGTCGGCCTGCGCGCGGGATGGCAGGCATTGCGCGCCGACCCGCCGCTGGCGCTCGTGCTCGCCGCCGCCGTGGTGAGCAACACCGGCTGGGTCGTCGGCATCCCGCTCGGCTTGGCGCTGCTGATCGACCAGCGCCAGCCCTCCTGGCTCGGCATCGAGGGCGTCGGCGCCTACGGTTTTCTCCTGACCTGCTACAGCGTCTCGAACATCACGGCGAACTTCATCTCGTCCTCGCTGCCGCCGCCGCTCAGCCTCGACCGGCTCTACGCGGGCAACAGCGTGCTGGGATTCGGCGTCGCGCTGATGGGAGGCGTCGCGCTGCTGGCGCCGGAGCCGCTGCTGCTGCCGCTGCTGGTGCCGGCGATGATGGTGGCGTCGAGCGGCTCGCCCTTCCACGACCTGCCGCTGCTCTACCTGATCCAGCGCTCCGGGCCCTCCTACCTGATCGCGTCGATGTTCCGCTACCGGCTGATCGCGACATGGCTGGGCATCCTCCTCGGCTCGCTGGCGGCGCCGCCGATCTTCCGCTGGCTCGAGCCGGCCGGCACGATCCTGGCGATGGGCGTCTTCATGCTGGCCGGCGCGCTGCTCGCCTGGGCGGCGACGCGCGCCGGCCTGGTCAGGAAGCCGCCGCCGCAGGGCTGAACGGCCGAGATCGGCTCCAGGGACGGATGTCGCTGGCACGGGCACATGGGATGCGACGTCCGGAGATCGCTCTGGCGCACCCGCAGCGCCCGACCGACCCATGGAACTCATTAGTCCGACTTCTGGACCCTATCCGATCCAGCTGCCTAATCGAGAACCGCCGATCCCGATAGGGTCGATGGCGTGCTGGATTTGCAATGTGGGAGCTGGACGCCGTGACCATGCTGAAGCATCTCGTGACGACGCCGCTGCTGTCCGCAGCTCTGCTCGCGGCCCCAGCGGCGCAGGCGCAAACGGCGGCCAAGCCCGAGCCGCTCGTCATCCAGGAGC
>JAEULF010000016.1 GCA_016793965.1 Alphaproteobacteria bacterium
GGAGATCGCCGGCTTCGTCTCGGTGGCGCCGCCGGCCAGCATGTTCGACTTCTCCTTCCTGGCTCCCTGCCCGTCCTCGGGCCTGATCGTCAACGGCGACGCGGACGAGCTGGTTCCGGTCGAGGCGGTCGAGAAGCTGGCCAAGAAGCTCGCCAGCCAGTAGGACATCAAGGTGGCGCACCGCGTGGTGCGCGGCGCCAACCATTTCTTCTCCGACCATATCGAGGCGCTGACCGGGACCGTGGACGGCTACCTGGCGGAGTCGCTCGGCCGCCTGCCGGCCGCCGTCGGCCAGCGCTGAGCCGGCCGGCGCCGGGCCGTCTATTTCCCGGCCGCAAAGTCCCGAGGAGCACGAGGTCGCGCATGCCGAAGATGACGTTCATCCTGCGCGACGGCGCGCGCAAGGAGGTCGAGGCGCCGGTCGGCCTCTCGGTCCTGGAGATCGCCCACCGCAATGCCGTGGACATCGAGGGCGCCTGCGAGGGCTCGCTCGCCTGCTCGACCTGCCACGTCATCGTCGATGCCGAGGACTACGACCGCCTGGCCGCCGCCAAGGAGGAGGAGGAGGACATGCTCGACCTCGCCTTCGGCCTGCAGGCGACCTCGCGGCTCGGCTGCCAGATCATCATCACCGAGGAGCTCGACGGGCTCACCGTGGCGCTCCCCGCCGGCACACGCAACGCGCAGGGCGGCTGATGGCGCGCGGACGCCTCGCCGGCGCGAGCGGCGGACCGATGCCGTGACATCCCCCGAAGGCGCGCTCTTCGCCCGGCTGCGCGAGTCCTGCGCCGCGGACTGGGAGCGCTACGTCGAGCATCCTTTCGTGCGCGGCCTCGCGGACGGCACGCTGCCGCAGGCCTCGTTCCGCCACTACCTCGTGCAGGACTACCTGTTCCTGCGGCATTTCGCGCGCGCCTACGCGCTCGCCGCCTTCAAGGCCGACACGCTCGACGACATGCGCAGCGCGGCCGCTTCGCTGTCGGCGCTGGTCGACGCGGAGATGGGGCTGCACGTGACGTACTGCAGCGATTGGGGGCTCGACGAGGCGGCCATGGCGGCGACGCCGGAATCGGCCGCCTGCGTCTCCTATACGCGCTACGTGCTGGACCGCGGCATGGCCGGCGACCTGCTCGACTTGCTGGCGGCGCTGGCGCCCTGCGTGATGGGCTACGGCGAGATCGGGCGCCGCCTGATGGCCGGGCCGGCGAGCCGGCGCGACGCGAATCCCTATGCCCGGTGGATCGAGACCTATGGCGGCGAGGATTACCAGGACCTCTGCGCCGCCGCTGCCGCCCAGCTCGACGCCGTCGCGCTGCGCCGCTGCGGGCCCGACATCCTGGCGGGCCGGGGGGCGCGCTGGGACAGCCTCGCCGCGACCTTCGCAGCGGCGACGCGGCTCGAGGCGGCGTTCTGGCAGATGGGGTTGGACCGCAGCTGCTGAGCGGTGCCCGCGCACGGCTCGCCTCGGCCGTTCGGGCTTGCGACGCTCCACGACGACCTAGTCCCAGCGTTCAGCTTGCCGGCGGTGCCGCGAGGCGCCAGTTTGCCGCCTTCTTCCGCGCCAAATGCCGGAGCCGACAGGTGCCGAGCGCCCCGCCGATGCCAAGCCGCCAGGGAACGTCCGACGTGCGCGACGTCGCCGCCCCGATCGGCGACATCCTCGCCGCCATCGGCCAGCCGATCCTGGTGCACAAGCTGAACCAGCCGCTCTATTGCAACGAGGCGTTCGCGCGGCTGTTCGGGTTCGCCGGCGCGGCCGAGATGCTGGCGCTGCCGGACATGCAGGTGCTCTTTCCGCAAGCGGAGATGGAGTCGATCCGGCGCCGGCAGCAGGCCGTGCTGGACGGCGACGCGGCCGCCTGCGCGCCGGAGACCTGCCTGCGGCGCCGGCGCGACGGCAGCACGATCTGGGTCGAGATCCGGCGCGCGCGCGTCATCTGGGACGGCGAGCCCGCCGTGCTCTCGGCGGTCGTGGACGTCAGCGATCGCGTCGCGGCCGAGACCATGGGCATCGTCCTGCGCGACACGCTGGACGGCTTCTCCGAGGCGATCCTGATCACCGACCCGCAGGATCGC
This sequence comes from Alphaproteobacteria bacterium, assembly GCA_016793965.1. GTDB lineage: Bacteria > Pseudomonadota > Alphaproteobacteria > JAEULF01 > JAEULF01 > JAEULF01. The sequence goes on from JAEULF010000016.1 coordinate 2,077, forward strand.
GTCATCCTGGCCAACCGCAGCTACCATGCGCTGCACCCGGACCGGCCGGAGCGCGGCGCCATCGTCGGCAGGGACTACGGCGCCGTGCTGCGCGCGATGGCCGAGCGCCTGGCGGCCTCGATGCTGCCCGGCACGATCGACGTCGGCGCGTGGGTCGCGGAGCAGCTCGCCGCGCATCGCGGCGTCACCGGCATCGCCAAGGACACCTTCTCGGTCGGTGCCCGCCACTACCAGCGCCAGCGCGAGCGCGTCGCCAATGGCGGCATCGTGACGGTCATCACCGACGTGACGGCGCGGCGCGAGTTCGAGACGGCGCTCGCCGAGCGCGAATCCGTGCTGCGCCAGGCCGCGCGCATCGCGCGCTGGGGCCATTACATCTGGGACGAGGACTTCAAGCGCATGGTCGACTGCTCCCCGGAGCTGGCCGACCTGCTCGGCGTGCCGCTGCCGGAGCTGTTCGAGCGCGCGCGCGGCAAGGACCGCTTCCTGTTCCTGGTCCACCCGGAGGACCGCGACGCCTATGCCAGCGCCTTGCAGACCTTCGACGGCGAGCTGTTCGACCGTCGCGCGCGCTTCTGCCGGCCGGACGGCGAGGTCTTGCACGTGCACGAGGTGGCGCAGCTCTACTGGAGCGGCGCCTCCTTCGGCCGGCACGGGCTGCTGATCGGCGTCGTGCAGGATGTCAGCGACCATGTCCGCGGCGAGGAGCGGCTGCGCCAGGCCAAGGACCAGGCCGAGCGGGCGCTGGGCGAGCTGCGCGACACCCAGGGCCGCCTGGTGCAGGCCGAGAAGCTGGCGGCCCTCGGCGGCCTGGTGGCCGGCGTGGCGCACGAGATCAACACCCCGGTCGGCATCGCGCTCACCGGCGCCTCGCACCTCGACGAGGAGGCGAGCGCCGTGAAGAAGGCCTACGACGCGCAGGAGCTGACGGCCGAGGCGCTCGACTCCTTCCTGCGCATGTCTGTCGAGGCGAGCCGCCTCATCCTCGCCAACGTGACGCGCGCCGCGACGCTGATCCAGAGCTTCAAGCTGGTGTCGAGCGACAGCGCCGGCGAGGAGCGCCGCACCTTCGCGCTGCGCGGCTACGTGGAGGAGATCATCACCAGCCTGGGCCCGCGCCTGCGCGGCTCCGGCCACGCGCTCGACGTGCAAGTCGACCCGGCCATCGTGCTCGACAGCTTCCCCGGCGCCATCTGGCAGGTCATCACCAACCTGGTGATGAACGCGCTCGTCCACGCCTTCCCGACCGGGCAGACCGGCCGGATGGCCATCGCCGCCGAGGCGATCGACGCGGACCATGTGCAGATCACGTTCACCGACGACGGGCGCGGCATCCCGCCCGACATCCAGGGCCGCATCTTCGACCCGTTCTTCACGACCAACCGCGCCGCGGGCGGCACCGGCCTCGGCCTCAACATCGTGTTCAACCTGGCGACCGGTCCGCTCGGCGGGTGGATCGGCGTGGCATCGCCCCCGGCTCCCGGCGGGCACGGCACGCAGTTCACGCTGACGATCCCGCGCGTCGCGCCGCGCGCCGGCGGCGGCCTCGACGCGGCTCTGGTGCCGGGTGCCGTGGCGTCCTAGGGCGCGCGCGCCGGCAGCGCCGGGCGCAGCGGCCGCGTGGGCACGCAATCGTAGCGCACGGTCACACCGGTCTCGGTGCCGCCGCAGCTGAAATAGGAGCGCTTCTGGCGCTGCGCGTCCATGCCGAAGCGCGCGCAATGGTCGCGGCCAAACTTGTCCAGGCCGTCGTCGGTCACCGAGGTCATCGCCGCGCACAGCGTCAGCCCGTCGCGGCCGCGCTCGGTCACCTGGATGTCGGAGCCGCAGCCGGCGAGCGCGATGCCCAGGCCGGCGCCGAGGGCGGCGCGGGCGAGGGCACCGCGCCGGGAGCGCTGAGGCGGAGCTTGAATGGGGCGGGTCTCGCCGCCCCGCGTGCCGTCGTCCGCCATCGCTTCCCGCCCGTCGCTGCCGCGCGGCCATCGCGCGCGCCGCGCGCCCTCTTACGCGACCGGCGGCGCGGCTGTCAAAGCGCGCGCCGCGCCTTGCGCCGGCGGGCGCGCCCCCTATAGTCTCGGCCATGCCAGAGGGTGCTCTCCACGCCGCGCGCGCCGGCCTCGGCCGGGAGGACTTCGACCTCGGCGCCGACGAGGTGCGCGCGCTCGACCTCGGCGCCCCGAGCCGCGCCACCCGCGTCGTCGTCGCCATGTCCGGCGGCGTCGACAGCGCGGTCACGGCGGCGCTGCTGCACCGGGCCGGTTTCGGCGTCGTCGGCGTCACGCTGCAGCTCTATGACCAAGGCGCGGCCGCCGGCCGCAAGGGCGCCTGCTGCGCCGGGCAGGACATCGCCGACGCGCGCCGCGCCGCCGACATGCTGGGCATCCCGCACTACGTGCTCGACTTCGAGGCGCGCTTCCGGCGCGACGTCATCGAGCCTTTCGCGGACGCCTACGCAGCCGGCGCGACGCCGGTGCCCTGCGCCGCCTGCAACCAGACGGTCAAGTTCCGCGACCTCGCGGTCATCGCCGCCGATCTCGGCGCCCAGGCGGTCGCGACCGGCCATTACGCGCGCCGCGCCGCCGGCCCTGCCGAGCCGGAGCTGCATGCGGCCGCCGACCCGGCGCGCGACCAGAGCTACTTCCTCTACGGCACGACGCGCGCGCAGCTGGCGTTGCTGCGCTTCCCGCTCGGCGGCATGGCGAAGGCGCGGACGCGCGCGATCGCCGGGCGCCTCGGCCTGCCGGTCGCGGCCAAGCCGGACAGCCAGGACATCTGCTTCGTGCCGAGCGGCCGCTACGACGCGCTGGTCGCGCGGTTGCGGCCCGATGCCATGGCGCCTGGGGACATCGTCGACCTGGACGGCCGCGCGCTCGGCCGGCATGACGGCATCGGGCGCTTCACCGTCGGGCAGCGCAAGGGGCTCGGCCTGGCGCCGCAGCGCGACGACAGCGAGGCGCTCTACGTGGTGCGGCTGGAGCCGGAGGCCGGGCGCGTCGTCGTCGGGCCGCGCGCGGCGCTGGCGCGCGCCGCCGTGGCGCTCGGCCCGCTCAACTGGCTGGGCGACGCGCCGCCCGACCCGGCAGGCGAGCGCGTGACGGTCAAGCTGCGCTCCTCGCAGCCGCCGGCGGCTGCGACGCTGCGCGCGTCGGACGGCGCTGCCGCGGTCACGCTCGACGCGCCGGCGATCGGCGTCGCGCCGGGGCAGGCCTGCGTCCTCTACCGCGGCAGCCGCGTGCTCGGCGGCGCCGTCATCTTGCGGCCGCCGGCCGGCTAGGCGCGCAACGGGAATCGGGCAACGGGAATCGGGAGAGAGCGGCCATGGCGATGGACGGGAATGCCGGCGCGGCGCTGCTGCCGGAGGACGGGACGCGGGGGACGCTGATCGGCAGGGCCTGGGATCCCGGCGCTGCCAACGGCCCCTGCGTCGTGGCGCTGCGCGGCGACCAGCTCGTCGACATCACGGCCGTGGCGCCGACCGTCGCGGCCCTGCTGGAGCGGCCGGACGCCGTCGCCGTCGCCCGCAAGGCGGAAGGGCGGCCGCTCGGCCTGATCGCCGACGCGGCGCGCAACAGCTTCCCGGACGGGCGGGACGCGACGCGGCCTTGGTTGCTCGCCCCGGTCGACCTGCAGGCGATCAAGGCCGCGGGCGTCACCTTCGCCGCGAGCCTGCTGGAGCGCGTGGTCGAGGAGCAGGCGCGGGGCGAGCCGGCCAAGGCGGCGGCCGTGCGCGCGCAGCTCGTCGGCGAGATCGGCGTCGATCTGTCGAAGGTCGAGCCGGGCTCGGCCGAAGCGCGGCGGCTCAAGGAGGCACTGCAGAAGCGCAATCTGTGGTCGCAGTACCTGGAGGTCGGGCTCGGGCCCGACGCCGAGATCTTCACCAAGTGCCAGCCGATGGCGTCGGTCGGCTACGGCGCCGACATCGGCGTGCTGTCGACGTCCTCTTGGAACAACCCTGAGCCGGAGGTGGTGATCGCCGCCAACGGCC
>JAEULF010000023.1 GCA_016793965.1 Alphaproteobacteria bacterium
CCTGGCGCTGGGCGCCCAAGCCGTGCAGGTCGGCACCGCCTTCCTCGCCTGCGAGGACTCCGGCGCGACGCCAGAGCACCGCGCCGTGCTGTTCAGCCCGGCCGCCGAGCGCACCGTGCTGACCCGCGCCTTCACCGGCCGCCTGGCGCGCGGCGTGCCGAACCGCTGGGTCGAGGAGATGGCGCGCGCCGGCGACCTGCCGCCCTTCCCCGTGCAGAGCTGGTTCGCGGCGCAGCTCCGCCCCGCCGCCGTCAAGGCCGGCCGCACCGACCTGGTCTCGCTCTGGTCCGGCCAGGTGGCGCCGCTGCTCAAGCACAGGACGGCGGCGGCGGTGATGGGAGCGCTGGCGGAGGAGAGTTGAGGATCGGCCAAGAGATCGGCCACTGGGGGTGGAAAGTTCTCCAGAATGTCCGTAATGTCTTGGAGATATTGCCTCGCAGAGATCGGCCAAATCATGGCGTCCGAAGAGAGCGTCCTGCGCATCGAGCCGGCTCGCCTGGACGATCCGCCGGCGGCGGTCGCCGATCTTGTGGCGGAGCTTGCGGCCGCGGCGGCGACGCTCGGCCGCGCGTTGCATCCGCGCACGGCAGCGAACCTTGCCGACATCGTGCGGATCATGAACACGTATTACAGCAACCTGATCGAGGGGCACGTGACGCGCCCGCGCGACATCGCGCGCGCTCTCGCCGGCGAGCTCGACGCCGACGAGGCGCGCCGCAACCTGCAGATCGAGGCGGCCGCGCATGTGCGCGTCCAGGCGGAGGTGGATCGGCTCGCCGCCGAGGACCGGCTGCCCGAGCCGGCGTCGTCCGCCTTCATCTGCTGGTTGCACCGGGAGTTCTACCGCGACGCACCCGACGCGATGCTGCGCATTCGCGGCGCCGGCCGGGAGCTGCGGATGGTGCCGGGCGAATGGCGGTCGCTGCCGGAGCACGAGGTGGCTGTCGGGCGGCACCAGCCCCCCGCGAGCGGCCGGGTCGCCGCGTTCATGCAGCACTTCGAGGGCCGCTTCCGGTTCGACCGCCTCGGCCGGGCCGGCCGCATCGCCGCGATGGCGGCGGCGCATCACCGCTTCGCCTATATCCATCCCTTCCCGGACGGCAACGGCCGGGTCGGCCGCTTGATGAGCCATGCCATGGCGCATGCCGCGGGCGTCGGCGCAGCCGGCCTCTGGTCGATCGCGCGAGGGCTCGCGCGGGGCATCGAGAGCCGCTCGGAGTACAGGCGCATGCTCGATCATGCCGACATGCCGCGGCAAGGCGATCTCGACGGCCGCGGCAACCTCTCCGAGCGCGCGCTCGTCGAGTTCGTGACCTGGTTCCTCAGGGTCTGCCTGGACCAGGTGGCCTTCATGGCCGGCCTGTTCGAGATCGATACGCTGGCGGGCCGCCTCCGGGCGCTGGTCGCGCGCAGCGAGACGCTGAAGCCCGAGGCGGCGAGGCTTCTGGAGGAGGCGCTGATCCGCGGCGAGTTCGAACGCGGCGAGGCGTCGCGCGTCACCGGCATGCCGGAGCGCAGCGCGCGGCGCGTGCTCAACGACGTCGTCGCCGCGGGGCTGCTCGCCTCCGCGACGCCGAAGGGGCCGGTGTCGCTGCGCTTCCCCGCTGCCTCGCTGGGGGAGCTGTTCCCGCGCCTGTACCCGGAGGCATGAGGGGCGCTACCCTGGGGCGGCTGGATCGGGGCAGCACCGGCAGGCGGTGCTTGGGGCACGCGGCCAAGGGCCCCACCCCGACCTTCCCCATCGCAAGCGCGACGGGGAGGGGGAAGCACGGCGCCTCTATCTTCCGTGCGCGGCATGCGGAGGGTCCGTGGGGCCCGCGCGATGCGCCGTCGGCTGTCGCGGCGTTGAGAGTCTTGCGGGAGAGCGCGTGGGCAGGATGGGCACGAAATCGCCGCGCGGCGGCAGGCGCGCCGGCCAGGGGGGCGGCAGGGGCGGCGGCGGCTCCAAGGCCGATTCCGCGCCGACCTTCACCGGGCGCAAGCTCGCCGAGCGCGTGAAGACGGCGAAGGGGCGCACGATCTCCTCCAAGCTCTGGCTGGAGCGCCAGCTCAACGACCCCTATGTCGCCGAGGCGAAGCGGCGCGGCTACCGCAGCCGGGCGGCCTTCAAGCTGGGCCAGCTCGACGACAAGTTCGGCTTCCTGAAGCCGGGGGCGCGGGTGGTCGATCTCGGCGCGGCGCCGGGCGGCTGGACGCAGGTCGCGGTCGAGCGGCTGAAGGGGAGGGGCACCGTGGTCGGCATCGACCTGCTGCCGATCGAGCCGATCCCCGGCGCCGTGCTGCTCCTGGGCGACATGCGCGAGCCGGCGCAACAGGCGAAGGTCACGGCGGCGCTCGGCGGCCCGGCCGACGTGGTGATGAGCGACATGGCGGCGTCCTCGACCGGGCACGGGCCGACCGACCACCTGCGCATCGTGGCGCTCTGCGAGGACGCTTTCGCCTTTGCGGAGGAGGTTCTGGCACCAGGCGGCGCCTTCGTCTGCAAGGTGCTGAAGGGCGGCACCGAGGCCGGGCTGCTGGCCGCGCTGAAGCGCGCCTTCGCCAGCGTCAAGCATGCCAAGCCGCCGGCCAGCCGCTCCGAGTCGGCGGAGACCTATGTCGTCGCCCAGGGCTACCGCCGCCCGGCCGCGCCGCCCGCCGCATAGAAGCCCGACCGTCCCGGCATGGCCGGCGGCGCTGGCGGAGTTGGGGCATCGGCCTAGCTCGCTCGCACGGCCGATCTGCCCAGCCCCGGCCGCGCTTGTGAGCGCGGGGTCGCTGTGTATGATGCGCCGACCCTGGGAACTGCGGAGGGTCGCTCGTGCGGGAGATTGCGGAAGCCCTGACCTTCGACGACGTGCTGCTGCGACCGGCCGCCTCGGCGGTCCTGCCGACGCAGGTGAGCACGCAGACCCGCCTGACGCGCACCGTCGAGCTCGGCATCCCGCTCATCTCCGCCGCCATGGACACGGTCACCGAGGCGCGCCTCGCCATCGCCATGGCGCAGTCCGGCGGCATCGGCGTCATCCACAAGAACCTCGGGATCGACAAGCAGGCCGCCGAGGTCCGCACGGTGAAGAAGTTCGAGTCCGGCATGGTGGTGAACCCCGTCACCATCCACCCGGACAACACGCTCGCCGAGGCGCTCAAGGTGATGGCCGACCACGGCATCTCCGGCATCCCGGTGGTCGAGCGCGGCGGCAACGGCGCCGTCCAGGGCAAGCTCGCGGGCATCCTGACCAACCGCGACGTGCGCTTCGCCACCGTCCCCTCCCAGCGCATCAGCGAGCTGATGACCAAGGAGAAGCTGGTCACGGTCAAGGACGGCATCAGCCGCGAGGAGGCCAAGCGGCTCCTGCACCTGCACCGCATCGAGAAGCTGCTGGTGGTCGACGATTCCTATCGCTGCGTCGGCCTGATCACCGTGAAGGACATCGAGAAGGCGCAGCGCTTCCCCAACGCCAGCAAGGACGACAAAGGGCGGCTGCGCGTCGCCGCGGCGACCGGGGTCGGCGACGACGGTTTCGCGCGCGCCGAGGCGCTGCTCGACGCCGAGGTCGACGTCATCGTCGTCGATACCGCGCACGGCCACTCGGCCGGCGTCATCAAGGCGGTCGACCGCATCAAGAAGCTCTCGAACTACGTCCAGGTGATCGCCGGCAACGTCGCGACGGCGGAGGGCACGCGGGCGCTGATCGACGCCGGCGCCGACGCGGTCAAGATCGGCATCGGCCCGGGCTCGATCTGCACGACGCGCATCGTCGCCGGCGTCGGCGTGCCGCAATTGACCGCGCTGTTCGAGGCGGTCGAGGTCGGGCGGAAGAAGGACGTGCCGATCATCGCCGACGGCGGCATCAAGTACTCCGGCGACCTCGCCAAGGCGATCGCCGCCGGCGCCGACTGCGCCATGATCGGCTCGCTCTTCGCCGGCACCGACGAGAGCCCGGGCGAGGTCTATCTC
>JAEULF010000027.1 GCA_016793965.1 Alphaproteobacteria bacterium
GCGAGCCCGTCCCGATGTTCAGGTCCTGGCGAGACTGGTACTGGCCATCCAGCGACACCGAGAGACCGACCCCGGTGAAGAGGTTGAAGCCACCGCCCACGATCCAGCCATCGGCGTCGTTCGGGTGCTCGATGTTGTTGATCTTCGCGACCTTCGTCCGCGACCAGTCGTACTCGTAGCCGGCCTTCAGGTAAGGCTCGATGAAGGTCTTGGAGCTGCGATCCAGCGTGAACAGGTACCCGCCGCGGCCCATGATCTGAACCTGGCCGAGATGCGTGTTCTGGTTCCCGAACCGGAGACCCTGCACCGTCACGCCGCTGAAGCTGGAATTGCTCTCGGTGAAGCCGTTCTGGGCGCTGTCCATCCACGACAGCGTCAGGTCGGACCCGAGGCTCCAGTTGTTGATCAGCCACGAGCCAGAGCCCATCAAGCTCACGAAGTAGGAGTGAGCCTCGGTCTCGCCCCGGAAGTCGCCCGGGCCGGTGGCCGGCGTGGTGAAGGTGTTCGAGTTCACCGACTTCAGGCGCTGCGTCTTGACGTTGGCGAAGGAGTAGCCGGCCGTGCCGGTCACGCTCAGCCAGTCGAGGGCGCGATACGAGATGAACGGCGCGATGCCGACGCCCATGGCGTTGAACGAGCCGTCGTTGAACTGCGTATCGACATGCGTGTTGCTGATCGTCAGCGCCGCGCCGATGAGCAGGCGATCGTTGATCAGATAGTCGCCGCCGATGGTGCCGGAGGCCACGACGCCCGTGGACTTGCTCGTCCGGGCGCTGTCGCCGATGCCGGTCGCCGTGACGTTGCCGAACAGACCGAAGCCGGCGCTCTTGCCGGCCGCGGCGTTGCCGGTGCGGTCGCTGTCATAGCCCAGCGCCGTGGCCGTCCGCGCCGCCTGGCTGTTCATGCGAGCGGCGACGCGCCCGGTCACCGCGGTCTGCACCGCCGCAACGGAGCTGCGCAGCACATTGGTCGCCGTCGTCGCCGTGGACGACTGCTTGCTCAGCTCGCCCTGGTACGAGTCGTAGTTGGCCGCTGCAGGGGCGGCGAAGCTCGCCACGCCCAAAGCGCCTGCCAGGAGGCTGAACTTGAAACGGCTCATCATCGTCATCGGCGCACCGCCTCGGTCATTTCATACAATAAGCGCTGCCGAAGGCTCTGCCCCCGGCGTCGGTTTGCTTAGAGCATATCGGTTCGCGGCCTGCCTAGATGATTCGCGGAGAGAAGCGGGCGACCCCGGTGCTTTCCAAAGCACTGATGCGGAGTCGCAACAGTCGAGGATGCGCCATCAATCGGTGAGGCCGCCGCACCGCCGGAAAGCCTGGCCATTCGCGCGGTTTCGCCGTTCCATGGTCCGCAGCCCGGACGAAAGGTTCCGAAGCAGCAGACCGGTCGGCGGATCTCTCCCGCTGAAGCCTCACGGTGGCTATGGCACGAACGCGCAGTTCCGCAAAGACTCTCGCAACGTTCTTGATTTGCGCCGGCATGGCGAGCGCGCTTTGGTCCGGCCTGGGAGCATTGCCGCCGTTCCAATTCGGGGCGCATCTGCAGGCCGAGCCGACGACAGTTGCGCTGTTCCTGGCCTGTGCCCTTGTCGCGGCCGGTGTCGGTCTCGCGGCCTGGGCGCGCCCGTTCCGCGTGGCACCGGCCGTGCTGCACCCTTTGCCGCTCCTCTACATGGCCAATGCCGGGATCATCGCGCTCCTGTCGCCGGTGCGCGACGCGCCGGGACTCGCCTGGCTCGGCCATCCCGCGCTCGGCGAGGGCGTGGCGATGCAGCTGGCGCTCGGCGCCCTTGCCGCCGGCACTCTCGTCTTGCGCACGGGCCGGGCCGGGCGACTGACCTTGCTCCTCGCCGCCGTTCTGGCGGTGGCCGGCCTCGGCACTGCCTACCAAGCGTTGCCGAAGTATCATGCGTGGTCGCCGCTCTGGACGCCGGATTTCCTGGCTTTTCCAGCCATTGCGCTTGCGGCCATCGTGGCCGCGACGCTGCGCTTGCGCGGCTCCTGGGCTGCGGCTCTCGCCATTGCCGGCACCGGTCTCGCCCTCTCGGACAACAGGACAGCGATCGCCATGGCCGCCGCCTTGGCCGCGGGAATCGCGCTCAGCCGCCCCCTGCTCCGCCGATTCGGGATGAGCCTGAGGCTGCAGGCGCTGGGGCTCGTGCTGGCATTGCCCATCGCGACCACGGCCGCCCTCGTCTGGACCGGCGCAAGGCTGGGCGGAGAGAATGCCGATGCGGTCACCGATCCCCTGGCCAAGGCCTTCTCGAGCAATTGGGACCGCGCGCTCTCCACCCGGATCGCGCTCGCCGGAAGCAGCGGCGGCACATTGCTGACGGGGCACGGCAGCGATGCCTTCCTGCGCCAGCTCGCCGTGCATGGCCTTCAGCCGGAGATCAGGCGCGTCGAGGACCCGGGCCGGGCCGTCAACTGGACGGCCCTCAACTGGGGCCACTACCACGGCCACAACAAGTTCATCGAGGCCCTGATCGCGAACGGCGTGGCCGGCCTTGCCGCCACCTGGGGTGTCTTGCTGGTCGCGGCCGCGCGCTTGCGCCCGTCGGCGGCGCAGTTGATCGCATTGGCGACCTATGCGGCCCTGGCCTGCGCCTGGTTCGAGATCCCGCTGACGCAGCCCTTCATTCCCATCGCCCTCGGGCTCGCCGTGTCCGGCCGCGGGATGGGCATCGTGCGCAAGGGCGCCGTCCGCAGCCGCCAATGGACCGCAGCCGCCGCTGCGCGCAAGCGCTTGCCGGCCGCCGCCGCCGCGGCGCTCGTTGCCGGACTCCTGCTCGCGAGCGCCGCATCCGTGCTCGCCGTCGGGCGCCAGGCAACGGCGGCTCTGGCCCGCCTGCCCTTCGACCGCGACTCGGCTCTCGACGGATCGCGTTGCCTCACGATCGGCGCCGCCGGCGCCGGCGACATCCACCTGGTCATGCTGGCACAGGAGGCCGTCGGCCGGCTTGGCAAGGCCCTGAAGGACGGCGGCGACCTTCCGCCGGCCGTCGCTGCCGCGGCGGCGACGCTCTGCGGCCTCGACCGCCGGGCCGATGCGCGCGACGCGCCGCAGCTGCGGCTCCCGGCGGCGCTGCTGCGCGCCGACATCGCCTACATGGAGCTGCCGGAGAACCTGCCGGACGCCTTGGCCGCGCCGATCGCGCGACTTCTCGCCGCCTGGCCCGACCGGATCGACGCCCTGCTGCGGCTGGCGCCCGACCGGGTCGATGCGGCCATCCCCTATCTCGCGCGCGCGCTCGGCACGCCGGCCGAGCCGCGTGCCGAGCAGCTTGCCGAGTCGATCCTGCTGCGCCGGCCGGGCGACCCGGTCGGGCTGTGGTTCTCCGGCGCCGTCCGGATCGGCGACCCCGCGCGCGCCTCGGAGGGTTACGCCCGCATGGTGCGCGCCCTCGACTCCGGTCTGACGCGCCACCTGCCGATCAGCCCGGAGCTCGCCGCCGAGGTGCGCGCGGCGGCCGGCGCGCCGCCGGCGCGGTAGGGCCGCCCCGCGATCCCGGCCGTCAATTGCCCCAGCGGTTGTGGATCCACAGCCACTGCGCGGGGTCGGCGCGCACCCAGCGCTCGATGGCGCCGTTGACCAGCGCCATGGTGGCCGCCACGTCGCCGGCGCGGTCGCCCGTCGCGACCGCCGCGATCGCCGGCTCGGCGACGATGCGGAAGCGGCAGGTGAAGCGGCCGCGCGCGTCGCGCAGCCGCTCGGCGCGCACCGGCAGCAGCGGCGCCCCGTACTTGAGCGCGAGCTGCGCCACGGCGGGCGCCGTCATCGCCGGCCGGCCGAGGAAGGGGACGGCGATGCCGTCGTTCATCCGCTGGTCGACCAGCATGATGGCGTGCGCGCCCGCATGCATGGCGCCGAGCAGCCCGCGGGCACCCTGGGCGCCCTTGGCATGCAGCGTCACGTCGTTGCCGCGCTGCAGCCGGCGCACATGGGCGTCGATCATCGGGTTGTTGGCGGGCCGGTAGATCAGGTGCAGCGGGTGGATGCCCTGCCCGCGCACCGCCGCGGTGACGAGCTCCCAGTTGCCGTAATGCGCGGAGAAGACGAGGCCCGGCCGCCCGTCGTCGCGCAGGGCGGCGATGGCGGCGGCGCCGTCGATCACCGCGCGCGCGCCGGCGCCGGCGGACTCGCGCGGCTGCGGGCGCAGCGGCGCCAGCTTGGCGTACTCGAAAATGGTGCGGCCGAGATTCTCCCACATGTCGCGCTCGATCGCCGCGACCTCCGCCGCCGTTCTCTCCGGAAAGGCCTGCGCGAGCGCGCGGCGCGCGCGGCGCGAGCGCCCGGTCAGCGGCCCGACCGTGCGCGCCAGCGCGCCCCCGATCGCCGAGGCCCAGGCGATCGGCAGCAGCGAGCCCGTGAGCTGCACCAGCAGCATCGCCGCGTACTCGAGCGGCTGCTGCACGGCGAGCCGCGCGCGCTTGAGGAACCGTCCGACCGGGGTCGCGGGCTGCGCCATGGCGTCCTCTCACGTGCCCGAGAGGTGGCCGCCAGGCACGCGGCCCGCAGCTTCGTCGAGGGCGGCAGCGATCGTCCGGTCGGCGGCCCCGGCATCCTCCCAGACCAAGGCGACGCCGAGCACGCTCACCCGGGTGCGCAGGTCGGCATCCAGGCGCACGAGGTCCTTGGCCGTCGTCACCGCCACGGCACCCTGCCGCTCGGCCTCGGCGAGCAGCGCCTCGACCTCGGCGCGGCTGTACGCATGGTGGTCGGGGAAGCGGCGCTCGGCGACGACCTGGCAGCCGAGCCGGGCGAGCGAGCGCGCCAGCCGCTCCGGCCGCGCGATGCCGGCGAAGGCGAGCACCTGCCGACCGGCCAGCGCCAGCCCGTCGCCGATCGGCGCGAGCTGCGCCCGCAGCAGCAGCGGCGGCGCGCCGGTGCGCCCGGGAAGATGCGCCGCGCGCTCAGCGATGCCGCGCACGTCCGCGCCGAGCAGCAGCAGGATGTCGGCGCGCGCGAGAGCAGAGGCGAAGGGCTCGCGCAGCGGCCCGGCCGGCAGCACGCGGCCGTTGCCGATGCCATAGGCGCCGTCGACCACCAGGATGCTCAGCGTCTTGCCGATCGTCGGGTTCTGGAAGCCGTCGTCCATGACGGCGACCCCCGCCCCGGCCGCCGCCGCCGCGCGGCCGGCCGCGGTGCGGTCGCGCGCCACCCAGGTCGGCGCCTTGGTCGCGAGCAGCAGCGGCTCGTCGCCGACGTCGCCGGCGCCATGGGAAGCCGGATCGACGCGCACCGGCGCCGCGCGCCCCAGCCGGCCGCCATGGCCGCGGCTGAGGAAATGCGGCCGGCGCGCGGCGATCGACGGCAGCTCCGCCACCGCCATGGCGGTCGGCGTCTTGCCGGCGCCGCCGGCGACGGCGTTGCCGATGCAGAGCACCGGCAGCGCCGGCCGCTCGGGCACGCAGCGCGCCGCGCGGATCGCCGCGCCCAGCGCATAGAGCGCGCTCGCCGGCGCCAGCAGCGGCGGCAGCAGCGCGCGCTGCCAGCCCGTCGCGTCGGCGTCCCAGAAGGCAGGGGCCTGCATCGCCGCCTACGCGGCCGGGGCGGGGGTGGAGGATGCCGGAGCGGTCGGCGCCGGAGCCGCGACGGCCGCCGGCGCCGCAGGGTCGGCCGGCAGGATCGGCGTCCGGCCGCAGCGCCGGTCGGCCTCGGCGCAGAGCGCGTTGAGCGAATCCTCCAGCGCCTGGCGCGCCGCTGCGCAGGCCGCCGGGTCGGCGTCGCGCGCGACCGCGAGCGGCTCGCCCCACAGGATGGCGCCGCGCGCGAAGGGCAGCGCCAGGAGGAAGCGGTCCCAGGAGCCGATGATCCGCGCGCGGGTCGCCGAGAAGGTCGCCGGGATGACCGGCACGCCGGCCAGCCGCGCGATGTCGATGATGCCGCCGCCGACGCGCATGCGCGGGCCGCGCGGCCCGTCCGGCGTGATGCCGATGCTCTCCCCGGCCTTCAGCGCCTTGAGCATGGCGCGCAGCGCGGCGCCGCCGCCATGGGTCGTCGAGCCGGCCACCGTGGCGATGCCGAAATGCGCGACCGTGCTGGCGATCAGCTGCCCGTCCCGGTGCGCCGAGATCAGCATGTTGATCGCCCGGTCGCGCGGCCAGCAATACGGCATCATCAGCAGCCGCCCGTGCCAGAAGCAGAGGATGAAGGGCTGCCCCGCCGCGAAGCGCGCGCGCGCCGCCGCACCGCCCTCGACCGTCCAGCGCCCGGTCGCCCAGACGAGCCTGATGTACTGCGCGAGCAGCCAGCAGGCGGCGCGGCGCAGCCCCTGGCTGCGCCCGATCGCCTTGCCCAGGCGCTTCAAGAGATGCTTGACGTCCGTGACCATGGTCCCCGCCGCTGCGCGCGCGTGCGGTATAGCAGCCGCAAGGGAGCGCGGGAACGGGGGGCCGACACTACTCGGTCCGAGCGACGAGCGTTGAGGTCCGGCTTCGCCAACGTGCGACGAAGCAATCGCGGACGTGCAAGAACAGGCGGGCCGGCAGCATCCCGATGACGACGCTGTCGCCACCCTGCCCCGGCAGCGGACGGAGGTCCGGTCCTGGCCAGAGGAAGATGTTCGCCTCGCTCAGCAGGATCCAGGAACGGCCTGCGTCCATGCCGAGGCGGCGCTTGGTGCCGGCCGGGATCTCGACGGCACCGGCGGAATCCGCCGGCTGCGCATGCGTGACGGGCAACACCACCGTCCGGAAGGCCCCGGGCTCGACCGGCGTCGCGAGCACCACGGCGCACGGGCGGTCCTTCGACGCCTCCTCCCGTCCCGCGTCGGCTTCGCGCCGCCACAGGTAGGCGTAGCGGATCAGCAGACCCGGGACCGGCGTCGGTAAGCTCACGGCGCCGGGCCGCCAGCTTCCATGCCGACATCCATGGCGAACTCGCCGTCGAACTGCGCAGCCTCCGGCGGCGGTGCCGCCACGGCAATTGCCGCGATGTCGGCGGCGCCGAGTTCTTCGGCCAGGACCGCCTGGCGGTCCCGCCGTTTCAGCCGCGCATACTCCGCCGCAGACAGTACTACCAGCCGATCGCGACCATCCTCGGTGATGGTGACGGGTTCCGTCAGGGCATGGTTCGAGAGCGACCCGCAGCTGCGCATGAATTCGGCCGAGGTGACGCGCATCGTCGCGCTCCGTCCTGATAGCTCACCTGATAGCATCTGCGGCGCCCGGATTCCACCGGCCGTTCCCCGCCCGCCTTCCCCGCCCGCCGCGCCCAATCGCCTGAAACGACCGCCCTACGATCCCGCCGCTGGTGCCCCGAGCGCGGCGGCGATGCGGGCGGCGCGCGGGTCGTCGCTGCTCTCCAGCGCCGCCAGCGCCGCGTCGGCCAGCGCCGGCATGAGGCGCGCGATGCGCCCGAGCGCGACCAGCATGTCCGCGTCGGCGACCGGCGCCGCGGCGTCGATCACCGCTGCGTCCGGATCCTCGCGCAGGAGGCGCGCCAGCAACGGCCGCGCCTCGCCCCGTCGCATGCGGCCGAGCGCGCAGGCGGCGGCGCGCGCCACGCCGGCATCGCCGTCGCAGAGCAGCGCGCCGAGCGCCGCGACCGTCGCCGCCGACGCCCGCGCGCAGGCGCAGGCCGCCGCGCGCACCGCCGGATCCGGATGGCGCAGGAGCTCCTCGACCAGCCCCGTCGGCAGCGTCGACTGCAACGCCGCCGCGGCGCGCAGCGCCGGCGCCAGGCTGGGCCCCTGCACCGCCGCAGTCGCCAGCAGCCGCGCGACCGTCTCCGCCGCCATGGCACCGCCGATCCGCGCCAGCGCGTCGAGCGCTGCCTCCTGCTCCGGCACCGCGCGCTGCAAGCCGAAGCCGGCGAAGCGCCGGCACAGCGCGTCGAGCGCCGGCACCGCCGCCGCCAGCCGCCGCCGCGCCGCCTCGGCGGCAAGCGAAGCGGCCGCGGCGAGCGACGCGCCGGGGATGGCGGCACTCCAGGCCGCGTCGTCGATGCTGTCGGGTGCCGGGGCGAGCGCCGTACCCGGCGGCGCGCCGGACGAGAGCGCGCGGGGCGGC
>JAEULF010000037.1 GCA_016793965.1 Alphaproteobacteria bacterium
CGGCGAACCTCGGGAGGCTGACCCCTGCGCAGGGCGCGCCGGCCCTGGACTGCGCATTCTGCACGAGCAGCGCAATGCCGCTCTGGCATCATGCCGCTTGCTCGCCTCGGTGATCCAAGCACCCGGGCACAAGCCAAGGAAGCCGCCTCGCCATGAAATCGCACGCGATGACCACCGTCCCCGTCGGCGCTCCGCACCCGCCGTCCTACTGGGCCGCGACGGCACTGCCGGCGCCGGCGCTGAGGCCCCTGGCCGCGGATGCTGCGGCGGACGTGGTCATCGTCGGCGGCGGCTTCACGGGCCTCGGCGCCGCGCGCGACCTCTGGCGGTCGGGCACCTCCTGCATCGTGCTGGAGGCCGCGGATGCCGGCTGGGGCGCCTCGGGACGCAACGGCGGCTTTGCCGTGCCGCGCTACAAGAAGGGCTGGGCCGACCTTGCCGCCGCATTCGGGCACGAGGAGACGCGCAAGCTGCGCGCCATGATCCTCGAAGCGATCGACACCATCGAGCAGACCGCTTCGGAGTTCGGCATCGCCTGCCATTTCGATCGCAGCGGCCATTGCGTCGCCGCGCACGGCAAGGATGCGCTCGCGACCCTGGAATCCGACGTGGCCTGGCTGGCGAGCGAGGGCGGCGACCGCTCGATGCGCGTGCTCGGGCGCGGCGAGACGCGCGACGCCATCGGTGCCGGCACCTATTGCGGCGGCATCCTCGATCCGAAGGGCGCCATGATCCACCCGTTGAGCTACGTCCGCGGCCTGGCGACGGCGCTGGCGTCGCGCGGCGTGCCGATCCATGTCGCGACGCCGGCAACGCGCGTCTTCGAGACCGCCGACGGCGTGGTCGTCGAGACGCCCAATGGCACGGTGCGCGCCAAGCAAGCGATCATGGCGACCAATGCCTATACGCCGCCGGGCGTGGCGCAGGGCGCGCTCGACCGGCGCGTCGTGCCTGTCTCGACCTCGGTGATCGCGACAAAGCCGCTGACGCCCAACGTGCTGGCGTCGTTGCTGCCGTCGCGATATGCCGTCTCCGACACCAAGCACCTCATGCACTATTTCCGTCACCTGCCGGACGGGCGCCTGATGTTCGGCGGCCGCGGCGACGTCACCGGCCGTCGCGAAGATCCCAGCATCTACCGCGGCCTCGAGGAAGGGCTGGTCAAGCTCTATCCGCAGCTCGAGGGCACCGCGATCGACCACCGCTGGAGCGGCATGGTCGCCGTCACCCTCGACAACTTCCCGCATATCGGCCGGGTCTCCGACCGCATCGCCTACGCCATGGGGTATGGCGGGCGCGGCGTGGCGCTGGCGAACCTGTTGGGCAAGTACCTCGCGCGGCTCGTCCGCGGCGAGACGGTCGATGCCGGGCCGATGAGCCGCGGCAGCTTCTCGCCCATCCCGTTCCATGGCCTGCGCGTGCCCATGCTCAAGCTCGTCGCCGGCTGGTACAGCTGGCAGGATCGGAGAGCTCTCGCGGAAGCCGCCGCCGACCCAGGCTGATCGGTCTGCCCCCCGCAGCAAGGGCCCCCGCGAAAAAATCAGATGCTCGGCGATGAACGCCGGTTCATTCTGGAGGCAGTCTCGGAGGCCCGAACGCGGCCGACCCTAGACGAAAGGGGGGCCGCGCCGGTGCGGACCCAGCGAAGGCATGGCGGACCTCATGGCAGCGGACGTGCGCATCGGCGTGGACATCGGCGGCACATTCACCGACGTGGTGGTGCGCAAGCCCGGCGAGCCGGTCCGCATCGTCAAGTTGCCGACGACCCGCCAGGACCATTCCATCGCCGTCATCCGGTCGATCGAGCACATGGGCCGCGAGTGGGGCATCGGGCCCGAGGCGGTCGGGCGCTTCCTGCACGGCACCACGGTGGCGACCAATGCGCTCATCGAGCGCAAGGGCGGGCGCTGCGGCATCATCACCACCTTGGGCTTCAAGGACGTGCTGGAGATCGGCCGGCAGATGCGCCGGCAGATGTACGATCTCAACCTCGACCCGGAGGCGCCTGTCTTCCTGGCGCCCGGCCGGTTCCGCAAGGAGGTGCGCGAGCGCGTCACGGCAGAGAGCGAGATCCTGGTGCCGCTCGACGAGGCCGACGTGGCGCGCGCGGCGGACGAGCTCGCCGCCGCCGGCATCGAGGCCGTGGCGATCTGCTTCCTGTTCTCCTTCCTGCGGCCGGAGCACGAGATCCGCGCGCGCGAGATCGTGCGCCAGCGCCATCCGACCATGATGGTCTCGCTCTCGCACGAGGTCGACCCGGCCTTCCGCGAGTACGAGCGCACGGCGGCCACGGCTTTCGATGCCTACATCAAGCCGACCGTCGACCGCTACCTCGCCAACCTGGAGGCCGGGCTGGCCAAGGCCGGCGTGTCCGCGCCCTTGCAGGTCATGCAGTCGCGCGGCGGCGTCGCCGCGTCCTCGATCGCGCGCAAGCGCCCGGTGCGGCTGGTGCTGTCCGGCCCCGCCGCCGGCGTCATCGGCGGCCGCATGGTCGGCGAGAGCGCCGGCATCAAGGACATCATCACCATCGACGTCGGCGGCACGTCGAGCGACATCGCGCTGATCGTCGACGGCCGCCCGGGCCTGAAGTCCGAGGGCCAGATCGAGGGCTACCCCGTGCGCGTCGGCATGGTCGATGTCAACGCCATCGGCGCCGGCGGGGGCTCGATCGCCTGGATCGACGGCGGCGGCGGCCTGCGCGTCGGCCCGCACTCGGCGGGCTCCGACCCGGGCCCGGCCTGCTACGGCAAGGGCGGCGCGCAGGCGACGGTGACCGACGCCTCGATCGTCCTGGGATATCTCGACCCCAGCTACTTCGCCGGGGGCACGGTCAAGCTGCGCCCGGACCTCGCGCGCGACGTGATCGAGCGCACCATCGCCAAGCCGCTGAAGCTCGACGTCGATGCCGCCGCGCTGGGCATCCACCGCGTGGTCAACGCGCAGATGGCGGAGGGCATCCGCCTGGTCTCGATCCGCCAGGGCATCGACCCGCGCAAGTTCGCGCTGCTGCCGCTGGGCGGCGCCGGACCTGTGCACGCGACCGTGCTGGCGCGCGAGCTCGGCATGCGCCGCATCCTCGTGCCGCGCTATCCCGGCGTGCTCTCGGCCGCCGGCCTGCTGGCGGCGCCGATCGAGCACGAGGTCTCCATCGCCTTCCCGCGCCCGCTGGCCGGCCTCGCCATGGCCGACGCCAAGGCGACGCTGCAGCAGCTTGACGCCAAGTGCGCCGCGCTCATGGCCGAAGAGAAGGTCGATTCCAAGGTCGCGGCGACCATCCGCTACTTCGCCGACGTCTGCTACATCGGCCAGGCCTACACGATCGAGGTCGCCCTCGATCCGCGCGCGCCAGACCCGATCGGGCAGTTGCGCAAGGACTTCATGGCGGCGCACGACCGGATATACGGACATGCGGCCGACGTGCCGGCCAAGATCGTCAACCTGCGCAGCGTGCACGCGATCCCCGGCTTGTCACGGCTCGACGAGACCGACTACCGCCCGAGCGGCAAGCCGGCGCTCAAGGGCAAGCGGACGATCCTGCTCGCCGAGGTCGGCAAGGTCGAAGCGGCGATCATCGATCGCGCCGCGCTCAAGCCCGGCGAGACGGCCAGGGGGCCGGCGATCGTCGAGCAGGAGGATTCGACCACGGTGATCGAGCCGGGGTGGCAGGCAACGGTGGACAAGGTCGGCAATATGGTCATCGACCGGATCGACGCTTAGGATCGGGGCGATCTCGCAACCTTCGTCGAACAGCCGCTGGGCGGCAGCGGACGAACGCAGAGGACGGAACCATGGCGCGCAAGGGCAACGGCGATTCCCAGTCCCTCGACCCGGTCACCGTCGAGGTCGTGCGCAACAAGCTCGACGGCATCGCCAACGAGATGGAGATGACGCTGCTGAAGAGCTCCTTCTCCCCCATCGTCAAGGAGGGGATGGACGCCTCGGCGAGCCTGTTCACGCTGCAGGGCGAGACCTTGGCCCAGGCGATCGCCGTGCCGATCCACCTGGCGACGCTCATCCCGATCGTGAAGACGCTGCTGCAGCTCTTCCCCGTCGACACGATGCGCGACGGCGACGTCTACATCATGAACGACCCCTATCTCGGCGGCACGCATCTGCCTGATATCGCGCTCGTGGCGCCGATCTTCCACCGCGGCCGGCCGATCGCTCTGTCGGCCACGATGACGCATCACCAGGACGTCGGCGGTCTGTCGCCGGGCTCCGTGCCGACCAACGCCACCGAGATCTTCCAGGAAGGGCTTCGCATCCCGCCCTTGAAGTTCCGCGACGCCGGCAAGATGAACGAGACGCTGGTCGCGATGATCCGCCAGAACGTCCGCCTGCCCGACACGATCATGGGCGACCTGAACGCCCAGATCGCCGGCTGCACGGTCGGCGCCCGCCGTCTCGCCGACCTGGCGGAGAGCCTGGGCGAGAACCAGCTTCTGGCGATCTTCGAGACGCTGCTCGACCGCTCTGAGGCGATGACGAGGAAGGCGCTCGCGCAGATCCCGCGCGGCACCTACCGCTACGTCGATTACATGGACAATGACGGCATCGAGCTCGACAAGCGCATCAAGTTCGAGGTCGCGGTGACGGTCGATGACGACGGGCTGCTGGTCGATTTCACGGGCACCAGCCCGCAGGTGCGCGGCCCCTTCAACTGCGTGCCCTCCGGCAGCCGGGCCGCCGCCTACTTCTCGATCCGCGCCATCACCGATCCCTCGATCCCGACCAACGGCGGCTGCTTCCGCCCGGTGCGGCTGAAGCTGCCGGAGGGCAGCGTCGTCAACCCGCGCGAGCCGGCCCCGGTCAACTCGCGCACGTCGACCATCAAGCGCGTGACCGGGTGCATCCTCGGCGCGTTCCAGGAAGTGCTGCCCGACCGGGTGCCGGCACCGAACTCGGGCGAGCTCCTGATCCTGATGTTCGGCGGCACGCGCCGCGACGGCTCGCGCTTCGTCTGCGGCGAGATGGTGGCGTCGGGCAGCGGCGCCGGCAGGAAGAAGGATGGCATCGACGTCGTTGAGACCGACGCGACGAACTGCATGAACCAGCCGGTCGAGGCTCTGGAGATGGACGCGCCGATCCGCGTCCACCGCACCGGCGTCTGGCAGGATTCGGGCGGGCCGGGCAGCACGCGCGGCGGCCTCGGCATCGTGCGCGAGGTCGAGGTGCTGCACGGCGAGGTGAGCTTCACCCACCGCGGCGAGCGCCATTTCACTGCCGCGCGCGGCGTCGCCGGCGGGCAGTCGGGCGCCATGGCGTCGTCGACCATCACGCGGTTGGACGGGCGCAAGGAGGAGATCCCCTCGAAGCTCGTCACCACGCTGAAGCAGGGAGACCGCGTTCTCATCCACACGGCGGGCGGCGCCGGTCAAGGCGACCCGAAGAAGCGCGACCGCGACAAGGTCCGCCGGGACGTCGCCGACGGCAAGGTGAGCGCCAAGGCTGCCCGCGAGGTCTACGGCCTGGCGGATTAGCGATTGATCCCTCCTCCGTCGTCCGGGCGGGGGATGTCAGGGGGGGCCAGCCGCGCCAGCGGCCGGGACTGCCCCGGAAGAACGCAAGATACATCACCGCACAGGTGCGCCGTCCCGCGCTGGCGCGCGGCCCCACCCCGCCCTTCCCTGCGCCGAGCGCAGCGAAGGGGATGATCGCGAGGAGCGTTCATGTCGTACCGCATCGCCGTCGGCGGCTTCATGCACGAGACCAACACCTTCCAGCCGCAGAAGACGACCTGGGCCGACTTCGCCGAGGCCGCCGACCGGCCGCCCTTGACGCGCGGACCGGCGGTGCTCACGCGCTTCGCCGGCATGAACACCGGCATCGAGGGTGCCATGAAGGTGCTGCGCGCGGCCGGGGCCGAGCTCGTGCCCCTGCTGTGGACCTCGACCACGCCGTCCGGCTACGTGACGCGCGATGCGTTCGAGCGCATCGCCGACATGCTTGTCGCCGACCTCAAGGCGGCGCTGCCGGTGGACGCCGTCTACATGAGCCTGCACGGCGCCATGGTCGCCGAGCATCTGGAGGACGCGGAGGGCGAGGTGCTGCGGCGGCTGCGCGCCGTGCTCGGCCCGAAAGTGCCGCTGATCGCCAGCCTCGACCTGCATTGCAACACGACGGCGCAGAAGGCGGAGCAGTCGGACGGCCTCGTCGCCTACGTGACCTATCCGCATGTCGACATGGCGGAGACGGGCGAGAAGGCGGCGCGCCTCATGCTCGAGACGCTCCGGCGCGGCCGCATGCCGGCCAAGGCGTTCCGCCAGATCCCGTTCGTCATCCCGATCACCTGGCAGTGCACGACGATCGAGCCCGCGCGCTCGATCTATGCTGCCATGGCCAAGGAGGTCGCAGGCGACGTTGCCAGCCTGTCCTTCACGCCAGGCTTTCCGGCCGCCGACATCCGCGACTGCGGCCCGGCTGTCCTCGCCTATGGTTGGTCGCAGCCTGCCGTCGACCGCGCGGCCGACCGCATCGCGGCGCTGGTGACGGCGCATGAGCGCGACTTCGCCGGCAAGCTCTACGATCCCGACTCTGCCGTCCGCGAGGCGATGGCGCGCGCCGCCAAGGCACGCAAGCCGATCCTGCTCGCCGACACCCAGGACAATCCCGGTGCGGGCGGATCCTCCGACACGGTCGGGCTCCTGGCGGCGCTGCTGCGCCACGATCCGCCGGGCGCCGTGCTCGGCGTGCTGCACGATCCGGCGGCTGCGGCCAAGGCGCACGAAGCCGGGATCGGCAAGCGCATCGTCGCCGGGCTCGGCGGGCGCAGCGGCTACGACCCCGGCCCGATCGAGGCGGAGTGGACGGTCGAGCGCCTCGGCGACGGCAACTTCAAGTGCTACGGCCCGATGCTCGACGGCTGGGACATGCGCATCGGGCCCTGCGCGCTGCTGCGCCGGGGCAATGTCGGCGTCGTCGTGTCTTCGAAGAAGATGCAGGCCCTCGACCAGGCCCCGTTCCGCCATGTCGGCATCGAGCCGAAGGAGCAGCGGATCCTCGGCCTCAAGAGCAGCGTGCATTTCCGCGCGGACTTCGAGCCATTGGCCGATTCCGTGCTCGTCGTCGAGGCGCCCGGCGCCATGGTCGCCGACCCGGCCAAGCTGCCCTTCACGCGGCTGCGCCCGGACATCCGCATCAATCCGCTGGGCCCGACTTTTGCAGCGCACCGGCAGGCGCGGCCGGGTTGACAGGGGCAAATGACGCTGTGATCTGATAGGTGTCGTGAAGCGCTGGATGTGCCGCGCTTGCAGGTGAGTGTCATGCCGAACAGCAAGAAGATCCACGTCAAGGCCGTGTGCCATCCGGACGATCGGATCTGCACGGCCACGAGCGACGACGTGCCAGGCTTCCTGGAGATTGAGTCGCTCGACCAACTTCACGCGGAGCTGCGCGACTCGTTGCCGGACCTCTTGGCGTCGAAGCGCGCAGGGCAAAGGCCGCCCGAGCGTGCCCGCTCCTTTCGGCTCGAGATCGACGAGGCCGCCTAGTTGCGGATTTCGGGCCGGGGGTTCGCGACCTGCTGCCCGATGCCGGGTGGGAGATCAAGAGGCACGCCTAAGGGCAGTCACGACTTCTGGCAGGACCCGAGATCCGGCGCCGTCGTCTCGGTCCCTCACAGGATCAAGAAGCGCCACACCGCCAACGGCATCCTCAAGCACGTCGGCCTCAAAAGGGCCTTCTAGGAGCCTTGGCCCATTCCCTGGTGACCCATGACCCGCACCGCCGTCATCGAGAAGCTGCAGTCGTCCTTCGACGACGGATCGTTCCTGGCGACGCTGGCGCGCCGGGTCGCGATCAAGACGGAGAGCCAGATCGCGGCGTCGCGGCCGCATCTGGCGACGTATCTCGAAGGGGAGATGGCACCGGCGCTAGCCGCCATGGGCTACGAGGTGCGGGTCCTGCCGAACCCGGAGCCGGACGGCGGGCCGTTCCTCGTCGCCCGCCGCATCGAGGACCCGGCGCTGCCGACCGTGCTGACCTACGGCCATGGCGACGTGGTGCGCGGCCTGGAGCCGGAATGGCGCAAGGGCCTCGATCCCTGGACGCTCACGCGCGAGGGCGAGCGCATCTATGGCCGCGGCGTCGCCGACAACAAGGGACAGCACTCGATCAACATCGCGGCGCTCTCCGCCGTCATCGCCGTGCGCGGCCGGCTCGGCTTCAACTCCATCGTGTTGCTGGAGATGAGCGAGGAGATCGGCTCGCCGGGCATCCACGCCTTCTGCGAGCAACAGAGGGCGCTGCTCAAGGCCGACATTCTCGTCTCCTCCGACGGGCCGCGGCTCTCGGCCGGACGGCCGACGCTGTTCATGGGCTCGCGCGGCGCCATGAACCTCGACTTCTCGCTGACCTTGCGCGAGGGCGGGCACCACTCCGGCAACTGGGGCGGGCTGCTCGCCAATCCCGGCGTGATCCTCGCGCGCGCTCTGGGCACCATCGTCGACGAGCACGGCAAGGTGCTCTGCCGCGACATCCTGCCCGACCGTATCCCGAACTCCGTGCGCGCGGCATTGGCCGACGTCGAGGTCGACGGCGGCGAGGACGGGCCGGCGATCGACCCGGATTGGGGCGAGCCCGGCCTGACGCCGGCCGAGCGCGTCTTCGCCTGGAACACCTTCGAGATCCTGGCCTACCGCACCGGCAACCCGGACAACCCGGTGAACGCCATCCCGCCGCGCGCCACGGCCCACTGCCAGATCCGCTACACCGTCGACAAGCACCCGCGCACGTTCATCCCAGCGCTGCAGAAGCACCTGCAGAAGCACGGCTTCAAGGGCATCGAGGTGCGCGAGGCGCGCGGCCGCACGTCCTGGGGCGCCACGCGCATGCTGCCGGACGAGCCCTGGGTGCAATGGGCCGCCAAATCGCTGCAGGCGACGACCGGGCAGAAGCCGGCGCTGCTCCCCAACCTCGGCGGCTCGCTGCCGAACGACGCCTTCGCCGACGTGCTGGGCATGCCGACCGTCTGGGTGCCGCACTCTTATGCGAGCTGCTCGCAGCACGCGCCGAACGAGCACGGGCTGGCGCCGGTCATGCGCGAGGGCCTCGCCATCATGGGCGGGCTGTTCTGGGACATGGGCGAGCGGCCGGAGCCGTTCCTGAAGGCCAGGGCGGTTTGAACGGGGACCGCGGCGCATGTTAGCTAAGTTAATTGGCTAACCTGTGGACCGTGCCATGACCACCGTCACGATCCATGCCGCGAAGACGCAGCTCTCGAAGCTTCTCGCCCGCGTCGAAGCTGGCGAGGAAGTCGTTATCGCGCGCGGCAAAACGCCGATCGCCAAGCTGGTGCCGCTGGCGCCGACCGCGCGCAAGCGCCAGCCTGGCTCGATGAAGGGGCTCATCAAGCTCGACGATTCGTTCTTCGATCCCTTGCCCGAGGAGGAGCTCAAGGCCTGGGAAGGCGGCTGATGCGCCTGCTGCTCGATAGGCACGCGCTGATCTGGTGGCTCGAGGACAGCCCGAAGCTCTCGCAGCCCGCTCGGTCGGCCATCGAGGCCGAGACGAACGACGTCCATGTCAGCGCATCGACAGCCTGGGAGATCGCCACCAAGCACCGAATCGGCAAGCTCCCGTCGGCGGCAGCGTTGGCGCGCGACATGCCAGCGGCGTTGCGCCGAGAGGGTTTCCGCCCGCTCTCCGTCACCGTCGAGCATGGCCAGCGCGCGGGCATGCTGCCGGGGCCGCACCGCGACCCGTTCGATCGCATGCTGGTCGCCCAGGCGCTGGTCGAGAATTTGGCGCCGGTCTCGAACGAGGAGGCCTTCGACCGCTTCGGCGTGCAGCGGCTCTGGTGAGCCGCAACGGCGAGGCTCAGCGCGGCCGGTCGCCGTCGATCGTCACGCGGTGCATGACGCGGCGGAAGCCGTGGTAGTCGTTGTTGGCGTAATGCCAGACGCAGCGGTTGTCCCAGAAGGCGACGGTGTGCTTGCGCCAGGCGAAGCGGCAGGAGAACTCGGGCCGCATCGCCAGGTCGTAGACGTAGGCGAGCACCGCCTTGCTCTCCTCGTCGGTCATGCCGTCGATGCGCACCGTGTAGACCGGGTTGACGAAGATGCCCTTCCGTCCGGTCTCCGGGTGCGTGCGCACGACCGGGTGGATCACCTCGGCCTGCGCCTCGTCCTCACGGTCATGGCGCAGCTTCATCTCGCGCCCTTCCTTGAAGCGCGGCGCCACCACCTTCTGGCCGTACGAATAGCGCGCGCTGTGGACGCCGTTGAGCCCCTCCAGCATACGCTGCATGCCCGGCGACAGCATGTCGTAGACCGCGTGCATGTTGACGAACAGCGTGTCGCCGCCATAGGGCGGCACCTCCAGCGCGTAAAGCACGGACCCCAGCGGCGGCCGCTCGTAGAACGTCACGTCGGCGTGCCAGCTGTTGCCGAAGGCGAACTTCTCGCCCTCGGCCTTCACGACCTCCAGGATCTCCGGGTGGCCAGGCAGCGGCACGACGAAGCGGTCGAGGTCGAGCGTCCCGAAGCGGCGGCAGAACGCCTTGTGCTGGTCCGGCGTCAGCTCCTGGTCGCGGAAGAAGACGACGTGGTGCTTGAGGAAGGCCTGCCTGATCGCGGCAAA